>JAGRBM010000191.1 GCA_020434085.1 Chrysiogenia bacterium
CTCCAAGTGCATCGCCTACATGGGAAAGAACGCCGACGTGAAGGAAGGCGTGGCAAGCTTCCTCGAAAAACGCGCGCCCAAGTATCCCATGAAGGTCAGCACCGACATGCCCGACTTCTTCCCGTTTGGACCGGAGCGGAAGTTTTCGGAGTAGCTTCGCTACTTCTCAATCCTGTCATCCTGAGCCGAAGGCGAAGGATCTCAACCAGCCCGCAATGACGACGAACCATTCAGGTCAGTGCCGGCTTGAACACGTTGAGATCCTTCGCTGCGCTCAGGATGACAGCTTCAAGCCCCCCCTACAGCAACTCCTCGATCGGCATCAGCTCCCAGAACTGCAGGCGCAGGCGCTTCCACAGGGAAGCCTTGCGATTCGGGTTCTCCGTGCGGGGGTTCCAGCTGTTGCCCGGCAGCATGTCGCGCTCGATGGCGGTTTCGACCTGCCGGGCGAGCTTCTTGCTCCGGATCAGGACGCCGATCTCGGTGTTGAGATTGGTCGAGCGCGGGTCGAGGTTGAAGGTGCCAATAAAGAGCTGCTCGCCGTCGATGACCAGTGTCTTGGCGTGCAGGGCGAAGATGGGAACTTCTTTTTCGAGTTCTTCGTAGCGGTCGATCAGTTCCTTCTGGATCGCCGGATCGGGGCGGAACTCGCGCACCTCGATCCCCGCGCCAAGAATGCGGTACTTCTGCCGGCTGTAGCCGCTGTAGGCGGGCAGGTTGTCGGTCGAGGCCAGCGAGTTGGTGCTGATGCGCACCTCGACCCCGCGTTTGGTGAGTTCCCCGAACATTTCGAGCGCCCCGCCTGGCATGACGAGGTAGGGCGTCTGGATCACGACGCGCTTTTTCGCGGAGGCGACGAGCTGCGCCAGGCGCTCGCCGGTTCTGCCGCCGCGTGGGAGGAAGAAACCCGCCTCGCTCTTGCCGGGCGCGTCGCTCAGGAACTCGGGCTTGCTCCATTCGAGGGTCTCTACCACCTTGGGAAACTTCTCCGGCAACCTCTCCAGCGCCTCACGCACCTTCGGCGCGAAGTTCTCCGGGTTCCTGGCATAGGCGTGCAGCTCCGCGTAGACCGCAGCCGTGCGCGCGGGCGTGAGGCCCTCCAGCTCGTCTTCGAGGAGCAGCTCCACCGGAATCGTCAGCTCGCTCTGCCAGAAGCGCTCGAAGCTCGCGCGGGAGTCGTCGGCAACCGGCCCCAGCAACAGCACGTCGCGGTCGCGGAAGTTGTAGGCGTGGTCGTAGTCGTAATACTCGTCAGCCATGTTGCGGCCGCCGATGACGGCGGCGAGCCCGTCGACGATGAGCGTCTTGTCGTGCATGCGCTGGTTGACCGCGCGAAAACGGGTCACGGCGTTCGTTACGCGCTCGATCTTTCCCGTGCCGACGCTCTGGACCGGGTTGTAGATGAGGATCTCGATGTTGGGGTGAAGCGCCATGGCGAGCATGAACTCGCTGGGCGCGTCGATGAGCAGGTCGTCGACGATGACGCGCACCCGCACGCCGCGCTCCGCCGCGCGAAGCAGCGCCTCGGCTGCCAGCGTGCCGATGTTGTCGTTGCTCCAGATAAAATACTGGATCTCAATGGAAGTCGCCGCGTGATCGACCAGCCAGGCGCGCGCGAGAAGGGACTGCTCACCTTTTTCCAGGACATACGCCCCGGTCTTACTTGGATTTTCGGCAAGCAGCGGCGCAATCAGCGCGCCGAGGGATTCCTCGGCCGCAGCGACAGGCTCCGCGGCGCAAAGCAGCAGCGCGAGCGCCGCAAGAATTCCGCGTGCCCTGCCCTGCGTTTTCACAGCCCTGTTCCTAGCGAATGTTGTAGCGCTGGCGGATGTAGGGGTCCTGCTCGGCGACGTCTTTTTCCGAGAGCACGATCGCCTGCCCCGATTCGAGCTCGACGCGCAGGAAGCCGTCCTCGCCGGGGGCCTCGAGCGCGAGCACGGCGTCGCTGAGTTTCGTAATCGGCTTGCCGTTGATCTCCGTCACGCGGATGTTCTCGACCTGGCCGCCGTAGCCCTTGTTCGCGGGCGCGTCGAAGACCTGCGAGATCACAACGAGCTCTTCAAGGTCTTCTTCCCCGATGGGCATGCGCCGGTAGGTCTCCAGCGAGATGGGCAAGCTCTGGCGGCCCCAGCGCCACAGGTAACGCGGCTCCACGGCCATGAATACGAGCCCGCCCTTGTAGACGTAGCGCGGCTGCTCGTCGTAGTGGGGCATGAGCGGGATGACGGAAAAGCGCCGGGGCCGGAGCGTGATGTCCACGGCCAGTTCCTTGCCGCCGCGCAGCACCCGCATCTTGATCTTCTCGCCCACCTGCTTGTCCGTCAGGTAGTAGCCGAAGCCGATTTTCTTGTCGCCGCGAAAGCGGACCTGCCCGTCGTTGAAGATGGGCGTGCCGTTGATCGAGAGCAGCACGTCGTCGGTCTCAATCGCGCCGTCGGCGCTCGAGCCGCGTGCAACCTTCATCACGCGCACGCCCGTGTGTTTGGGTCCCATGCCCAGCCACTGCCGCATGGCATCGTTTTCGAGGGTCTGGTAGGTCACTCCGAGGTTGGTCACGCCGTCGACGCGCCCGTCGGAGAAGTCCTTGAGAAACTGGCGAATCACCGGCGTCGGCACGAAGTAGCCGAGCCCCTCGCCGCTGCGATCACCCTGGGTCGCCACGCCGATGCAGTCGTTGGAATCGTCGGAGAACACCGGCCCGCCCGAGTTGCCGGGGTTGAGCGCCGCGTCAGTCTGCACGATGAGGTTGGCGAGCTGGCTGTGGGCGTAACCCATGATGTCGATGCGCGAGACGACGCCCTCGGTATACGAAATCTGCCGCCCCCCGCGCGGGTAGCCGATGGTGACCACTTTCTCGCGGTGCTCGGGCAGGTCGCCGAAGTCGATCTTGGGGGCGCTCTTCTGAATTTCGAGATCACGCACGTGCACCAGCGCCAGGTCTACCTGGTGGTTCACGGCACGGACTTTCACTTCCACCTTGTCGGAGCGGCCGGGGATCTCGGCCTCGATGTAGGTGGCATCGGCCACGCAGTGGGCATTGGTCAGGATCCCCTGCTTGATGAAGAAGCCGGTACAGGTCGCCTGCGAGGCGTGCCGCTTGGTCCAGGGCTGCGCCAGGTCCCAGTCCTGGCTGGTCACGAAGAGCTTGACCACTGACTGGGCCTCGTCGTCGAGGTTGCCGGCGCGCGCCGGGAGAGCGAGTGCGAGAATGAGCAGAGCGGGCAAAAAGATGCGGAGTGTGCGCATGAGGTCTCCATCGTTTGCGGGCATTGATGGCGCAAACGCTACCACGAGCACCCTGCCCGTGCGAGCCGGGCCCGGCGGCATGAAGGAGATTTAATTGCGCGGCGCGTCTTCGGGGAAAGCGAAAGTCCCGTCGGCGCCGGGCTCAAAGGCCACGGCCGCGACGACGGCATCTGTGTTCAAGGGGCCGTAAATGTGGGGAAAGAGCTGCTCGTCCGAGGGCTTGTCCGCTGCGCCCGGATTGGGGTGCGCGGGCGCTTCCCATTTGAGCTCGCTCGTGAGCTTTTCCGGATCAATGCACAGCAGTACGAGGCCGCTCTGCCCCTTGAGGAAAGCATTGGAGACGGGGACCACCTGCGCAGCGGTGGAGCAGTGAAGGAAGCCCTCGGCCTCCAGGCTTGCCGCCACGTA
>JAGRBM010000192.1 GCA_020434085.1 Chrysiogenia bacterium
CCAGCAATGGCGCGGTAGGAATCGGCCACCCGCTTGGGCCCGGTGGTCGTGTCGTGGTAGCCCTCGAAGTGTTCGAGCAGGTCGCCGTATTTCGTGTGTCCGAACAGCAGCTTCTGGGCCAGCACGCTGCCGGAAGAAAAAATCCGAAGGCGAATCCCGGCCTCGCGCCACTTTTTCAGCGCCGCCGGTACGTCATCAAAGACTTCACTCTTGAGCGATCCCTCCGCGTAGCCCTTTTCCCAGATGAGACCCTGCAGCATCTTGAGCCCGGTCGACTTGCGATCCATGTCCATGAGATAGCGGGCGAAGGGCGCGCCGTTTCCGAAGTCGGGCATACCCTTCCCTGCTACACGTGATTCAAGAGTGCCTTCCTCGCGAAGCCGCACGAGCGCAGCCGCAACCGCCTCGTCCTGATCGGCACGGGCGCAGTACTCGTCGAGGTGTTCGCGCGCGTAGGGAAAAAGCACGTCGTAGACGAAGGAAATGGGAGTGGTCGTTCCCTCGATGTCGAGCAGAATGGCGGATACGCCCTTGGGAAGCGGCACGGGGTTTCTCCTGATGCGAATTCTCTATTGGCCTTCGAAAACCGGCTCGTACTTCGCGTCCAGGCCCGTCTCCGTATAGTGCGGCGTCCATCCCGCCGGATCCTGGAACAGTCGAATCGCGCGCACCGTGCGCTTTTCCGAGAGATGGAACCAGTGCAGCGTGCCCCTGGGCACGTTGATCATGTCGCCCTTGTGCACCTCGATGCTGAAGACGGGGCCATTTTCCGGATGAATATGGAAGAGTCCCTCGCCGTGGACGATGAAACGAACTTCGTCTTCATCGTGCCAGTGTTCCTTGTCGAACTTCGCGAGCATTTCCTCGATGCCCGGCGTCTCGGGGGTAATGTTCACGACATCGGCGGTGACAAAGCCGCCCTCGGCCTTGAGTTCTTCAATGGGAGCGGCATAGGCAGCGAGAATTTCGTCATTGCTCGGGTTGGCGCCAAGGGAATCCCCACCTTCGAAGCGGCGATACCAGATGCCGAACTTCGCCAGGAACTCGCGGATCTCCGCTGCATCCTGCATCACCTTGTTTTCGTCGCGAATGTTCAGGGTCGCCATAGTTATGACTCCTTTGGACGATCAGCCCTTGAAGGGCCCGAACGACGTGCGCCGTGCCAGGCACTCGAACAGAAACTCGAAGATCTCCACGTGCCGATACGCCTGCGCCACGTCCGCGCCCCAAGCATACAGGCCGTGGCCGGCGATCAAGAAGCCGCGAAGGCCCGGGGTCTGCGCAAGCTGGGGTTCGAGCCACGCGCGAATGACTTCCATGTCCTGGGAATTGCGCACCACCGGGACAAAGACGCTCGCGTCGTGGGTAGTAACGCCTTCGAGACCCTTGAGCATTTCGTAACCACTCACCCAGAACCCGCCCTTGTCCTGAAAGTGCATTCCCAGCAGCGTGTTCGCCGGGGAGTGCACATGCAGAATGGCACCCGCATTCGCGTGGCGCGCAATGACACCGTGAAGCAGCGCCTCGGCCGAGGGCGTGCCGCTCTCCCCGTCGGCGGGGGCCCCCTCCCCATCGACAACCATCAGGTCCTCGGGGCCAAGGCGCGACTTGTCGCGCCCCGAGCGCGTGAGCACAAGCCGCAGGGGATCGGCCGAGAGCCGGGCACTGAAATTTCCGCTGGTCCCGCGGCACAGCCCCTGCGCGGCAAGACGGCCCACGGCCTCGCAGAGCGCTGGTCCGAGATTCTCTGGTGTTGCGTCACTCACCGATTCAGCTGCCTTCGCGGCGGGAAACTTCCCGGACGCGAAAAATAGACGTCACACCTCTCCCGCACAAGGGGCTCAGGTCTGAAGCGGCAGACGCACGCTGACCGATGTGCCGC
>JAGRBM010000193.1 GCA_020434085.1 Chrysiogenia bacterium
TCAAGAGCCTCGATGTCGAGCACGCCTTCTTCTACGAGGAAGCGCTCAAGAAAGAGAAGACACTCGAAGAGCAGGCCGCCCGCGGCGAGGCTACCGAACTCGAGGTCAGCAATGCCAAGGCCGAGTCCGAGCACTTCCGCTCCAAGCTTGCCGAGGACGCGGCGAACATCGCCGGCGCCGAGGAAAATCTCGACAATCTGCGCACCGAGCTCAAGGAGCTGCAGGCGCACCGCGATGAGATTCTTGCCGAGTACACCAAGTGGGACGAGCTCAAGAAGACCGCCACCCGCGAACTCGCGGTGATGCAGGACAAGCTTCGCCGCCTGGAGCGCCCCTGGTTCATGCCCGAAGCGCTCTGGTACGAAGGTACCATTCAGCAGGTCGTTCTTCGTGGCTACCGCGTCAACGCCTTCGACGAAAACCAGTACACGGTTGATCGCTGCATGACCTGCCACATGGGCGTGGATAAGAGTGGTTTCGAGAGCGAGGACATCCCGCTCGTCTCTCGCACGCATCCCGATCGTGGCGGCATCATTGCGCAGCATCCGATCAAGAAATTCGCTTGCACCCCCTGCCATATGGGTCAGGGGCCGGCCGTCTCCAGCACGACCGCGGCCGAGCATTCCGACCTCGACGAAGTTCACGGCCTGATCCATCACTGGAACGAGCCGGTTCTGGGCTTTGTGCAGTCGGGCCACTACCACGAATACAAGGAAGAGCGTGAGACCGATTACACCCAGGCCTCATGTTTCAAGTGCCACTCCAAGCAGTATGAGATCGAAAGCCCGCATGCCGATGTGCTCAATGCGGGCAAGGAATACGTCACCAAGCTCGGTTGCTGGGGCTGCCACAATGTGAAGAACGTGGGAGATCAGGCTCTTGGCGCCACCGGCAAGAAGGTCGGTCCTTCGCTCACGCGTGTGATGGAGAAGGTCAGCGCCGACTGGATCGTCTCCTGGGTGGAAAACCCGCAGGCGCATCTTGAGCACTCGCGCATGCCTTACTACGCCGATTTCAGCCGCAAGGACCCGGCCGAGTATCAGGAAGATCTGCACTCGCTGGCCGCGTTCCTCAATTCGCGCAGCAAGGACTGGCCCGAACTCGATGCCGACACCCGCTCGGACAGCTTCTTTACCTCCGGCAGTGCCAAGCGCGGTGAAGAGCTCTTCAAGAGCGTGGGCTGCATGGGTTGTCACGCCCTGGGCGAGCGTCCCGAGAACTTCGCGTCGAACGACAATCCCTTCTACAAGGATTACGATGTCGCCCCGAACCTCTACAACACGGGGAACAAGATTCGCAGCGCCAAGTGGGTCTATCACTGGATCAAGAATCCGAGCAGCTACGATCCCAACACCTCGATGCCCAGTCTGCGCCTGACCGACGCCGAAGCCCTCGACATCACGACTTATCTGATGCAGCAAAAGGGCAAGGACATCCCGCAGGTCGAAGGCCTGGCCGATCAGCTCGACGACGAGAAGCTCATCGAGCGCGGCGAGTGGATTGTCAGCAATTACGGCTGCTTCGGTTGCCACAACATTACCGGCTTCGAAAAGACCGGCAAGATTTCGGTCGAACTCTCTGAATTTGCCAACAAGACCGCCCACGAGCTGGCCTTCGGCATTACCAGTGAAGAGGATGTTCCCCGTACCTGGGAAGCCTGGACGATCAACAAGCTCCAGAACCCGCGCGGTTACGAGACGGAGCGTCAGCTCAACAAGATGCCGGACTTCAAGTTCAGCGATGAAGCCGCGCATGCCATTCGCGTCTTCCTCAAGAGCCAGACCGGTCAGAAGGTCGGCGCCGACTGGTTCTACGACCTCTCCCCGGCCGAGAACGCCGAGGAAGAAGGCCGCGTGCTCGTCGAGCAGTTCAACTGCAAGGCCTGTCACGGCATCGACGGCAAGGGCGGCCGGATCATGGCCTATTTCGAGGGCGAAGATCCCAATACCGCGCCGCCGCAGCTCAACCGTCAGGGTGAGCGGGTTCAGCCCGACTGGTTCTACCACTTCCTGCAGAAGGTGGAGCCGATCCGCCCCTGGTTGAAGGTCCGCATGCCCAGCTTCAACATCGATGAAGAAGAGGCCACCAAGATCGTTCAGTATTTCCAGGGCAAGACGGGCGATCTCGATCCTTTCGTCCGGATCGAACTGGCGGATATCGACCCGGCCAATGTCGAGCGCGGCCGCGAGCTCTTCACGCAGAGCGGTTGCAGCAACTGCCACTTCACCAAGCAGACAGGCCTGA
>JAGRBM010000194.1 GCA_020434085.1 Chrysiogenia bacterium
AGCGCGAGAAGATCGAAGAGATCCGCGAGACCCTCAACCTCAAACCCATCTGCGAGGGCCAGTTTGCGGTGAATGGCAGTGCGCAGGACACTTCGGCTGAAGACTGCGAGCGCGTCCCCGAAAAGCAGCTTCTCAAGCTCAAGGAAAAGGACGGCACCCTCGGCCGCGTGGTGCTGGTCTATCCAAAACCCGAGCTGCGCATGAACGACGGGCGCGATCTGCTCAAGGTCGCCGATGAGGTGCGCCGCGCCGATCTCGAAGACGGCACGACGGTCTGGAGCTCGGGCGCGCCGGTGATCTTCGCCGACATGCTCAAGGCCATCGTGCGCGACGGGCCGCTCACGACGATCGTCTGCTACCTGGGCGTGATCGTGGCGATTTTCCTGAACTTCCGGAGCGTCAAAAGCACGGCCTTCATCATGCTGTTTCTGACCTACGGGTTGTTGCTGCTGGGCGGGGCGATGGGGCTGCTCGACATCAAGGTGAACTTCTTCAACTTTATCGCCATCCCCATCACCGTGGGGATCGGCGTGGACTATCACATCAACGTCTACAAGCGCTACGAGCTGGACGGCCGCCGTTCGATTGCCGACGCGGTCACCCGCACCGGCGGCGCGGTGCTGCTGTGCTCGCTCACCACGATCATCGGCTACGGCGTGATGATGCTCTCGCGCACACCGGCCATGGTGAGCTTCGGGCTCATGGCGGTCATCGGCGAGATCACCTGCCTGAGCTCGGCCCTGCTGCTCAAACCGGCGGTGCTGGTTTTGATGGAACGGAAGAGAAATTCCTGACCCAATCCCCGCTCCCCCGTGCCGGGGGAGCTGTCCGGCAAGGCCGGACTGAGGGGGTGTCCACGGCTGCGCGCAAATCCGGCAACGGACATTGCGCCGCTACGCAGCGCCCCCTCTGGCCTGCGGCCATCTTCCCCGAAGGGGGAGAGAGGGCTGTAGCCAAGCCCCTACCGCTTCTGCTGCAATCCCTCGAGCCGCCGCTGTTCCTGCTTGGCATGCAGGCACTGGGGATCGAATTTAAGCGCCTTGTCGAGGTCATTCGAGGCCAGGTCGAGTTTGCCCTGGTCCATGAAGATGCTGGCGCGGAAGGCGTAGGCGATTCCAAGACGCGGATTCTTCACCAGCGCGCGGTCGAGCATCTGGCGCGCGCGCACCTGGGTGCTCATCTCTGCCTTGTTGGTCGGATTCTTGTAGGTGGCCCAGGCCAGGTAGGCCTCGTGCTCAAGGTG
Source organism: Chrysiogenia bacterium (assembly GCA_020434085.1). Classification (NCBI taxonomy): domain Bacteria; kingdom Pseudomonadati; phylum Chrysiogenota; class Chrysiogenia; species Chrysiogenia bacterium. Next base: position 1,244 of record JAGRBM010000194.1, read on the forward strand.
GCCGGGCGCGAGCGCCATGGCCTTGCGGATCTCCGTCTCGGCCGCGGCGAAATCTCCCTCGGCGATGAGCGCGCGGCCGCCCTCGAAGGCGATGCTCGCCTGCATCCCGCCGCCGCTCTTGCGGTCCTCGGTGATGATGCGCTGCTTGGCGAGCTGCTGGTCGTAGGCGGTCTTCTTGGGCACGTCCGAGAGCGTCTCGAAGGCCTTGCCGATGATCTCGAGATATTCCTCGCACTTGCTCATCATCTCGCCGGAGCTCATCACGAACTTGTCGGGGGAGAAGCGTCCCTGCAGCTCGAAGTATTTCTTTTTGACGTCCTGGAACTTGAAGCGGTTCTTCTGCGAGCCGAAGATCTTGTAGTAGTTCGCCTTTTTCACACGCTCGAGTTCGTCGATGAGCTCGTCTTCGAGCTTGCGGGTCTCGCCGCCCATTTCCTGCTGCCGGGGCTGGGCGGCGGGTTCTTCCTCGCGCAGGTTGTCGACGAAATCGCCCAGGTCCTCTTCGAGGTCGAGTCCGAGGTCCATGACTTCGAGGCTCTCGCCCTTTGCCGCGGGGGCGCCGGGCTGTTCGGCCTGGCCGGGCAGGGTCGGCGCGGCAGGTTTCCAGAAGGGCCGAAAGGGAAAGGGCGGCTCGGCATCGGGGGCCGGGGTGCTGGAGAGGCGCACCATCCCCAGCACCATCAGCATGCGCATGAGCCGCACGGCCGCCGCGCGCTCGGTGGGGTCACTGATCGTCTCCAGCAACATGCCCAGCGGCTTTTCGCCGCCCACCTTTTCGAGGATGGGCTGGGTCTTTTCGTCGTAGGGGATGAGGTGGGCGTAGCTGTAGAACGCATCCGTGCGCACGAAGTGGTGGGGTGCCATCTTCGCCGCGAGCGCCTGCGCCTCTTCGTCGGTCCTGGCGAACTGCTTGCTGCCTTCGGCGAAGGTCGCGATCAGCGTGGGCAGTCCGAGCAGCTTGCCCAGCGCGGCGGCGGCGCCGTCGGCAGCAGCGGGCTCAAGATGCACCTGCCCCTTGCTCCAGCCAAAGCACTGCGCCAGCTCGGCCGCGGCATAGTCGCGCCGCTCGATGAGGAACTCGCCCAGCTGGAGCGCGCCCATCTGCACAAGAAGAATCTCGTCGCCGGGTTCTTTGACCCGCTGGGTGAGTGCTTCCATCTCGGGTGGCTTGAGCGCACGCGCGTCGCGCACATGATCGTGAAACGGGCGGGGCGGATGCAGCGGCGTCGCCTCGATGGGGTAGCCTTTCGAGAAAAGCACCATCTTGAGCGCGCCTGCGCCCTGGATGCGCCCGGCGCCGGTAAAGCCCTTGTCGCGCACGCGAAGCAGGAGCTGGTCGAAGCTGCGCAGGTTCTGGTCGGGGCCCCACTGCAGCTCGATGGCTTTGGGTTTGGGCGGCGGCGCCGGGGCGGCTGGCGCCGCGGGCTTTGCGGCCGGCTGTGCAGGCGCCGCCGGTGCGGGTTGCGCGGGCGCTGCAGGTGACGGTGCTGCAGGCTGGGCAGCGGCCTGGGCGGCCATCTGATGCTGGTCCACTGCGGAGACTCGCGTTCCGTTTCCGCCAAGGTATCCCTGCGCGGCCTGGCGGAAGAAGGTGAAGTTGAAGGGCATCTTGAAGTAGGGCCCGAGCTTCTGGTCGGCGCAGAGCTTGTCGACCATGGCCGGGTCTTTTACCGGCGGGCTCATCAGGCAGATCGGCAGGTCCGCCGTGGCCGCCCCGGCGCGAAGGCGCCGCACGAGTTCGGCCCCCGAGAGCTGGGGCAGGATGAGATTGGTCAGCAGCAGCCGGTATCCCCCGGCGCTGAGCTGCTTCAAAGCGCTCGCCCCGTCGCGCACGTAATCGACCGCGAGGCCGATGGCCTCGAGTTCTTTCCCGATCCGCTGCGCCAGCCGCTGGTTGGGCTCGGCAATGAGTGCTTTGTTCTGCATACCCACGGTAGCCGGGGATTCTATCCGAGCGCGGGGGCGGGGTTAAGGGGGCAAAATCACGCGGGAAATACCCCATTGGAGCGACCTGAAACGGAAACAAGAAAAATCGACCCAACTGCCCGATCAGTAGGGAACTTTGGTGACAGTGCTCACGCGGAGAGGCGTTGGTGCTTTCGTAGGGTGAAGGTTATCCGAAGCAATCGGGGGACTGGTCGATGAAACTGATTCGCGTGTTGGCAGTGTGTTTGCTGGTTGCGATGGGGGCTGTTGGTTCACCTGCCACCTCCCGGGCAAACAGTGCCGCGCCCGTTCCTTCGGTCGGCGGCGGCGCGGGCGGAGAAATCTTGCTCGTAGTTGTGGCTACTACGAGCTGTTATCTGATTGCATATCCCGTTGTGTTTGCGGTGGTGCCCTTTAGTAGCGACGAAGAGCCTGGGCTTGGTCAGACGTTGAAAGAAGTGTCGCGTGCTTGCTGGTTCCCGAACCTGAAAGATGTCGAGCTCCGACCTCCCGTGGCTTGGGAGTGCCCGCCAGAAAGCAATGAAACGAGTCGCGA
>JAGRBM010000195.1 GCA_020434085.1 Chrysiogenia bacterium
CGTGACCATCGGCGTGCTCGACATCGACATGAATATGGCGGCCGCCGACGGCGTGGTTCTCAACGGTTACACCGGCACGTTCACGGTCTCCGGCACGACGGACATCCTCGATCCAGGGCAGTTGGGCATCGAAATCACCGGTAACACCGGCACGGCGACCTTCACGGGAGTGACGACAATCGATGGAGCGTCGGATATCTCGATTTACTACCATGCTGCGGCTGCCGGAACGCGCGATATCAACTTCGGCACCGTCAGTGTCCTGAATCGCGGCGCCGAGGGCCTCGCGATGGGGGCGGTTACCGGCGGCACGGTGGACGTGGCTTCGCTGACGATTCCCAACCCTTCGGGTGCCATGACCGTTACCGATGCAGCAATCGATGTGTCCTCGTCCAGCGCCAATGTGACGTTTACCACGGTAGACCTGGACGATGCCACGTACGGCATGTTCGTTTCAGGGCATACGACCGGGTTGGTCAGCCTGAACGGCGGCACCATCAACGGCACGACCATGACCGGTGTGGAAGTGCGTGACTCGACTTCCGTGCTGGTCAAGAACGTTACGATCACGGGCACGAACAGCTCCGATTACGGCGTCGTTGTGCAGTCGAGCACGGGCGATACCTCGGCCACGGTGCACAACGTTCTGACGAGCAATACCCAGTTCGAGGGCCTCTATGCGCCCGCCTTCTCGACCAATATGGTGAGCATGGATCTGCGGATCTCGAACAGCAGCTTCACCAGCACGGCTTTCGACGGAGTCTATGTCCGCGCCAACAATGCGATGTCCTCGCTGTGCCTGAATATCTCGAATCCGGGCTCCAACAACAGCGGCGGCGGCGCCGGGTTCGACGGCTATTTCCTGGAGCAGGCTGCCGGCACGTTTACCCTTGATGGCTTCTTGGGCGACGGCACGATGACAGCGCAGGTCAACGCGCACGTAACCGGCGCCAATACCGGAACGGCGGCCTCGAGCACTGCAACCACATTCACCGCTTCGATGCCCGGCACATGCGTGACGCCGGCGCCGTAGTCGCTCGGAATGTAACGATCCACATGGAACGGCCCCGCAATGCGGGGCCGTTTTCTTATTGCAATTCTTGAAAGGCTAGGGCATCGCCGCCCGGAGCGCCCGGCCCACGCTTCCGGCGATGGTATAGCCGGTGAATGTCTCGCGCACGGTGCCGTCGGGGCCGATGATGACGGTGGTGGGCAGGGCCCGCACGCCGTAGGCATCCGAGACCTCCTGCGGCCCGATCAGCACGGGGAAGTTGAGCTTCTTCTCGGCGGTGAAGGCGCGGATCTCATCGAGCGCCGAGCTGACCGCGACGGAAACGACGACGGCCTTTGCCGGGTCTACCTCGGTCGAGAGCTCGCTCAGCGACGGCAGCTCCATCTTGCACACCCCGCACCAGCTCGCCCAGAAGGTCAGCGCCACCGCGCGGCCGCGGTAATCGTCGAGGGAGTGCTTCGTGCCCTCAAGGCTGGTCAGGGCGAAGGCCGGGGCCACATCGCCCTCTTCGACCGCAGGTGCAACGCGCCCCTGGTTGTAGAACCAGAAGCCCGCCACCAGCGCGGCGAAGATCACCCAGTCCCACCGGTCGAGAAACCGGTGGATGCGCTGGCGGGTAGTGGGGGATTGCTGATCGAGTTCCATAAATTCAGAGCAACCGGAAAGGTGTCATCCTGAGCCCTTCGACTCTGCTCAGGACAGGCTCTGCGAAGGATCGGTTGGGATCGGCGCGAACCTTCGACTGCGCGATTCTTCGCTGCGCTCAGAATGACACCTCATGGCCCGATTTGAACAGCTCAATACCCCGACATGCGCTTCATCACGCGCCTCAGCAGGGTGGAGGGCAGCACGTCCGAGACGTTCTTGAGAACGGTGAACTCGCGGCTGACCGGCCAGTGGGTCTGGGGCTTGTCGCTGGTGGCGGCGCGGTAGAGCACCTCGACCACGTCGTGGGCGGTGAGCTTCACGCCCAGGTTGTCGATGATGGGCACGGGGCGGGTATTGGCGACCATGCCGGTCTTCACAAACGGCGGCATGATGTCCATGACGGTGATGTCGTGGCGCGCCCACTCGATCTCCAGGGCCTCGGTGATGGCGCGCACCGCGTGCTTGGTGGCCGAGTAGACGGCGAAATCGGGAATCCCGTAGAGGGCCGAGGCACTGCACATGCTGATCATGCGCGCGCCGGGGGTGGCCTTGAGCATGGGGAAGGCCTGGCGCGAGCATTCGAGGACGCCGCCCACGTTCACATCGACGAGCAGCTTGTTCTGCGCCGCCGGGACTTCCTCGAAAGGACCGGTGAAGAGGACGCCGGCGTTGTTGAACAGGACGTCCATCCTGCCGCCGGTGCGCCCCTCAAACTGGGCCAGCGCCGCCTCGATCTGGGCGGGCTTCGTAACGTCGAGCTTCTTGCGGCAGCAGCGCTCCTTGCCGATCTCACGCTCCAGGGAGGCCAGCCCTTCGGTGTCGAGGTCGTAGGCCCCCACGAACCAGCCGCTTTGGGCAAACTTGAGTGCCGCCGCGCGGCCGATGCCGGCCGCCGCGCCGGTGATGAAGATGGTCTTGTTGTTCATTGCTCCGACTCCTCCGGGCAGGTTGTTTAAACCACGGGGCGGGGAGGGGCCAGTCGTTCCGCTGGAGGACGGCCTGCCTGCGGGGTGCGCCTTGCTTTTCCCTCGTACCTCGAGCCCCCCGCCGGTTCTCAACGTGCACGTGCACCTGCACGAGCACGTGCACGTTGAGATGCACTGAAATGGCGCCAGACGCAAAATTAACCAAATAATATCAGGCAGTTACGGTCGCATTCTTTCCTCTGGCCAAAAAGTAGCACAGTGTGTTAAATTTATTTCCGTGGGAGATCCGATGGACCTGCGCGCCCAAAACACAGCCGAGCGAAAGAAACGCATCCTGCTGGCTGCGCGGCAGATCATCACGGCCGAGGGGCTCGACGGTCTTTCCATGCGAAAGCTCGCGGCCGAGGCCCGGCTGAGTGTGCGCACCCTCTACAACATCATCGGCAGCCGCGAGGAAATCCTCCGGGCGCTGGTCAGCGCCGGCATGGACGAGATGGACGCCCTGCTGGAGGCGACGACCCCGCTCAGCGACCCCATCGCGCGCGCCCGCGCGGTCATCCTGGTGAGCGCCGAGCATTTCATCGCCGACCCGGCCACCTACCGGCCGGTGCTGCTGGCCCTCTACCGCGAGGGCACGAGCGTGGGGGGAGACGCTTTCTCGCTCGGCGAGCGTGCGGCCGCCATGCAGCGCGTGGCCATCGAGGCCGCCATGCGCGAGGGACTGCTGCGCACGGACATGGACGCGACGATGCTGGGCTGGCAGATCTTTTTGAGCTGGGCGCAGGCCATGCAGGCCTGGGCGGGCGGGATCATCGACGACGCGGGCTTTCGCGCGCTCGCGCTCTACGGGCTCTACAGCGCCTTGCTCGGCGTGGCCGAGGAGGCCACGCGCCCGCAGCTCCTTTCCGAGCTCCAGCGGGTGCAGACGATTGCGCGCTGGGCCCTGCAGGGCGCCTGCGCAACGAGCGCGAAGACTGAAAAAGAGGCGGCGCTTGCCGCGGGAGAGAAGTGATGATGGAAGCGCAGCAGGTCGAACCCGAAGTAGTAATCGAAGCACAGGCCGAAGCCGCGAGCGAAGGCCCCAGCGAAAAGCAGATCGCGCAGGAAAACTCGGGCGAGCTGGCATGGGCGACGCTGATCCTGGCACTCTTCGTGATCCTCGCGTTCATCGCCATTACGCTGATGGTACTGCTGGGGCTGCTCCCCATCGCCGTGGGCGTGTTCTTCAACACGATTCTGATCTACTGGGCGTTCACGCCATTGCATGAGGCCTCCCACGGGAACATCGCAGGCAGGCACAAACGCTGGCGGTGGCTGGAAACCGCCGTGGGCTGGGCGACGGGGATCATGCTGCTGGTACCTTTCCCGGCATTCCGGGAGATCCATCTCCAGCATCACTCGTTCACCAACAACCCCGAGAAAGACCCCGATTTCTCGGCGAGGGGCCCAAGCTTCCGCGCCGCCTTCAAGGGCATCGCCTCGGTGCCGCTGCACTACTTCAGGACAATGAAGGAACATGCCGACGCCGGCCGCCCCGGCGCCGCGCGCAATCTGCGTCTGGGCTATCTGTTCGAGCTACTGCCGCTGGCGATCGCCTTCGCGCCCTTCCCGGTGGGACCCATTCGCCGGGTCGCGCTCATGTGGAGCCTCTCGAGCATCTGCGCCTTCATCCTTCTCGCAACCGTCTTCGACTGGCTTCCCCATCACCCGCACCAGGCGCGCGGGCGCTACGTCGATACCCGCGCCACGCTCTTTCCCGGCAGCGGCTGGTTGCTGCTGGGCCAGGACGTCCACATCATTCACCACCTCTACCCGCGCATTCCGTTTTATCGCTACAAGAGAGTCTTCAACGAGATCCGCGCGGGCATCGAGGGCAAGGGCGTGAAGGTGGAACAGTGGGGCTTTGCCGAGGCGATCAGCAAGATATTCGGAACCCCGGAAAGCGCTGCGGCGGCGTAACTACTTGAGCCCCGCGGCCTGCGGCACGCCCATGTAGTCGACGATGAGTCCCTCGCGCGGATGCGCCTGCTCAATGGGCGTGATGCCGAGCTGGCGGCGCACTTCCTCGATGGGGAGCGCGAAGAGCCGCTCATAGTCGGCGCAGGAGAGCGGACTGCACTCAGCCCCGCGCCGGTAGGCCTGTCGCAGGTAGCGGTGCCAGCGGCGCCAGCCCACGCGCGGGCGCATTCCACCCAGGATTCCAAGAATTCCCCATAGCACCGGCAGCGGATACTGCCCGTAGGTAAACCAGATCACCGCGCCTTCGCCGGCGATGTCGCTGCCGTATCCCGAGAGCACGTGGAAAAGATCGTGGGAGTGGCTCATGCGCTCCATGAACCACGCGACATCCCCGTCCCAGCCGAGGCGCGCGCAGGTCTTTTCGATCCCCGCGAGCTTTGCGAAGGCCCGCGCATCCGCGACGTTCGGGCGGTTCATGAAGTCGTAGTAGGCGCGGCCGAAGCTGCCTGCCGGCATGGCGGCCATGCGCCCGGCATCGGCGATGAAGTCGAGCAGGTCGGGGCGCTCCTTCAGCAGGCGCGCTCCAACCGGGTGGGCGGCGAACTGAGAAAACTCGCGCTCGATCATGGGACCGGCCAAACAAAAGACGGCCTCGAAAGCGTGGGTCACGCCGCGCTCGCTGGCAGGGTTGCTCACCCAGCGGCCCGCCGCCCGTAGGCCCCGCAGGTATTGACGCTCGAACTGGCGCGAATTGCTCATCGGAACCTCTCTGGAATAAATCCGAAAATATTTCGGATTTCTTGAGGCCATGCTATTCTTCTCTCTGGAAGGTGTCAATGAGCGCGAAAGCTGCAGCAAAACCGGCGGCAAAAGGCCCCGAGCCGCCCCGCCGCGCCCCCACGCAGGAGCGCGCCCGCAAGAAAGTAGATGCGATCCTCGCTGCCTGCGGCCGGGTGCTCGCCGCCGAGGGTTACGAGGGCGCGACCACCAGCGCCATCGCCAAAGCAGCCGGCGTGCCGGTGGGGACGCTCTATGAATACTTTCCCAACCGCGAGGCGATCTTCTCGGCCTTTCTCGAAAACACCGTCGAGCAGGTCATCGAAGCCGTCGCCCGCGTCTCCCCCGCGCAGATGGGCAAGTCGCCCTCCGAGGCCGTGGGCAACCTCATCGCCGTGGCGGTCCACGCAGTCTCGCGCTACCGCGGTGAAATGCGCGCGCTCCTCTCGCGCATTCCCGGCGCGCTGGAACTGCCCGCCCTGCAGCAACTCCAGGGCGGCATCGCCGAGATCGCCCGCGCGCTCTCCTGGCTCGATCCAGAGACCGCCGAATCGAAGGACTTCGAGCGCAAGCTCTACATCCTCACCAACACGATCTTCGGCTTCTTCATCCGCCTGGCCACCGGGCCCGAGCCGCCGATGAAACCGGGCGAGATCACCCGCGAGCTGACCAGCCTGGTGCTGCGGTATCTGGAGGTGGAGGAGTAGCGGGCCGCCGCACCACCCCGTCCCGTTCGTCCTGAGTCGCTTCGCGCAGCGAAGCGTATCGAAGGGCAGGAGGGCCGCGCCGTTTCGAGAAAAGCATGTGGCCCGTTTGCCCTTCGATACGCGACCCTTCGGGCCGCACTCAGGACGAACGGGAAGCGTGACAGCGCAGCACGCACCCATTACCCTCAAAGGGGCATCCCAGTTACCGGGCAGGGAAGGCGCCATGGCCAGTCCGCGCTTTGTCTACATCGATTACACCAACGAAGTGGCGGCCACGCCGGGGCAGGCCTTTGCGTTTCTCGAAGACATCGCGCGCTGGCCGCAGTGGATCCGCCGCATCCCGAAGGCCCGCGACGTCGATTCGGGCGAGTGGCAGGTTGGCCACGCCATCGAATTCAGACCCGACTTCGCGCCCGCGCCGCTGAAGATGCACGTCTTTCACTACGAAAAAGATCGCGTGCTGGGCTGGGGCCTGGGGCGCCCGGGAAGCCTGCGCGGCTCCATCGAACACCGCTTCGACTTCGAGCCCGCCGGCGAAACCCGCTGCCGCATCCGCCACCGCGAAATCGCAGAGGGCCCGCTGGCGCTTCTCACCTGGCCCATGCAGCCGCTCGTCCACAAGTTCAACCGCGACTGGGCCGACGACTTCGTGCGGGCATTCGGGGGGTAGGTCGTGGGGTATCGGTATCAGGATCTGAAACCGGGGGATGCGTACTACGAAGCGTGGCGCACTCTCCGGCAGCGAACGGCTGTGGCAACTGTTGGCGCAAGCCTGATGCTGCTGTTTGGCCTTGTCAGTTACTTCCTAGATGGGAAGACGTCTGGCTATGCACTCACGATCCTCTTGGCGTCAAGCATTGCAGGGCTACCGGCAATTGTTCTGGCGACTTACGGGGTTTTCTCTCAATACAAATGGGTCTGTCCGAAGTGTGGAAGGAAGTATTTTCAAATACCAATAAAGCTTGGTTTGGCTAAAGCGAAGCTAGATACGGAAAACTGCCTTCACTGCGGCCTTCCCAAATACGCACCCGACGACCCCGATAAGGAAACCAACCATGAGCCTCAAAACCAGACTCTGTGAAACTCTCGGTATCGAGCACCCGATCATCCTGGGCGGGATGATGGGGGTGAGTGATGGGGCGCTTAGCGC
>JAGRBM010000196.1 GCA_020434085.1 Chrysiogenia bacterium
GACGGGCGCGATGATTTGAGCGACACCTGCGACGTGTGGGCCGACGCGGTTGCTGCGTCCAACGTCGCCAGCCAGGCCGACCGCGCCACCGGCTCGACCGACGGCGTGCTGGCGCGCCTTGAAAACGCGACCACGGCGCTAACCGCATCGAAGGCGCTGAGCATGAGCGCGCCGCTGACGAGCGTCGCCGAACTCAACGCGGGCAATGCCTCCTACATCGTCTTCGACCTTGGCAGCTTCGGGTGCGAGCACGGCGTGGCCAGCGCAGCGCGCGTAGCCGACGTGCTCATCCGCGACCCCGACGGCTACGTCGATTCGCTCCTGGTGTGGGCCAGCAACGATCCCGCTCAGCTCGGGCGCCTGGTCTACAGCGCGCCGCGCAACGCCGGCAGCTTCAGCACCGACCCCATTGCGGTCGATCTCGGTGACGACGGGATGCGCTTCCGCTACCTCACCATTGCCAGCAACGACGCGAACATTCCCGACATCGATTCAATCGAAGTCCTGCCCGAGGACACGAGCGCGCCGGAGACCACACTTCTGGTTTCCGAAAAACTCACCGTCTCCCTCATGGCCGCCGACAACGGCCCGGTGCTCCACGCCACATTCATGGGCGACGACACCGAGGGCGGCGAGAATCCGGCGGGCAGCATTGATAAGTTCCGCTACCGCTTCGATCTCGAAAGCGCTCCGGGCACCTGGCAGGAAGTCAGCGCCAGCGGCGGGATGGGCGAGATCTACGAAGAGCTCACCGTCGATGGGAGCTACGACCTCCTTGTCGCCGCCGTGGACGCGCAGGGCAATGAGGACGCGAGCCCCGACTCGGTGAGCTTCCTTATCGACACGACCGCGCCCGACGTGGCCAACATCACGCCCGACCCCATGAGCATGAACATCTACCGCGCGGCAACCGGCGGCTTCGCCAACATCGAGCTGCGCGCCGACATCACCGATCCGGGCTCGGGCGTGGACTTCGTCTTCGCCGATCCGGTCGGGGCTCCCAATCCCGAACCCTTCCTGATGAGCGCGGCGGGCCTGCCCAGCTACCGGGGCTTCTTCAGCGCGGCGAGCTTTGTCAGCTCCATGCCCACGACCGGCACCTACGTCCTGATGGTTTACGCGCGTGATGCTTACGGCAACGAGAACAGCGCGCTCTCGACCGAAGTCACCGTCAATATCAACCTGTCGCCGCTCGCCGACGCGGGCGCGGACGGCATGGTGCTCGAAGGCGAGCCCTATACCTCGCTCGACGCAAGCGCCACGACGGACCCCGAGGGCGATCCCTTCACCTACGCGTGGGTGCAGACTGCCGGGCCGCAGGTCATTCTGAGCGGCGCCGATACGGCCGCGCCGAGCTTCAGCGCGCCCGCCATTCCGACCAACACGCCGGTGGCGCTCACCTTCGAACTCACCGTGAGCGATGACTGGAACGGCATCGCTACTGATACCGTCGATGTCACCGTCGTGAATGACAACCAGCCGCCGGTGGCCAGCGCCTCGGGCCCGGGCTACGCACGCTCGGGCGCGATGGTCGCGCTCAGCGGTGCGGGCTCCGCCGACGCCGATCAGGATCCGCTGCTTCCGGTGTGGAACCAGCTTCCGGGCGGACCGGTGGTGAGCCTGCAGAATCCCACCACGCTCACGCCGAGCTTTACTGCGCCCAATGTCGGCGATGCCGGCTGCCCGATGCCCGAGTGCACGCTCAGCTTCCAGCTCACCGTTGCAGACGGCAACGGCGGCGTGGATGCGGCAACCACCCAGGTCATCGTGCGCGACCTCAACATCGATCCCATCGCGGAAGCGGGCCCGCCCATTCGCACCATCTTCGACGGGAACGCAATCACCCTTGATGGAAGCGCTTCGAGCGATCTCGATGGAAACATCGCGGTCTACCAGTGGGCGCTCACGGCCGGAAATAGCGCGCTGATTCCCGGCTGGACGGGCATTCCCAAGAGCTTCTCGACGCTCAGTATCCCGGCCGTCGAGGCCGGCGGCCCCACGGCCCTGACTTTTGAGCTGACCGTCTACGACAACAACGGCGCAAGCGACACCGACACGGTTGTCGTGGTTGTCGAGGGCATGTGCGTGCAGAGCTTCTCGCTCATCGATCGCGCGCAGAACTTCGCGCGCCCCACGCTGCTGGCGGCCGATGAGAGCCGCGACCATCTCTACGTGCTCTCCCCGGACGCGGGTGGCGGGCTGCGCCGCATCGATTCCGGAGCGGGCGATCAGGTCAGCGCCCTGAGCACTTCGTTCACTTCGGGCGCAACCGACCTTGCACTCAACGAAACTTTCGGCCGCGTCTACTGGCTGAGCCCCGCCTCGGGCGGACGGCTGGTGAGCTACAACGTGGCCGGCGCATCGACCACCAGCCTGGTGCTCGGCGCGGGCTATATCAAACTCGCGATCAATGAATCGGCCGGTGAGGTCTACGCCCTCAATACGACAACCGGCGCACTGGCCGTCGTCCACGCGGGCTTTGCGCTCCGCGGCACGGTGCCGCTTGCGCTCTCGGCTCCGGCGAGCGCGGACCTGGCCTACAACCCCGTGGACGGCACCGTGTGGGTGCGCGACGGCGGCACCATCACGCGGGTCGACCCTTCCGTCCCGGCGATCATGGACAGCTTTGCGCCCACGCTTGGCGGCACCGCCGACGGGCTGGTGGTGGACAAGGCAAGCGGCGACGCAATCATCACGCACGACAATGGCTTTACCGTGATCGGCATGGGGCTTTCCGAGGCCGACTATGCAATCACCGGCAGCGGTCCCTTCCGCGTCTATCCCGCGCAGGTCATGGGCCACTACTTCGCCACCGACCGCGCGCCAAACGCGCCGGGCGATCTCATCCAGCATCTCTACCGCATCAATGCCGCGACGACCGTTGTCGAGAGCATGGCGCTGACCATGAGCCCCGACACCCTCGTGGGCACGGCGATCACCTACGATGCAAGCTCCGGCGAATTACTGGTGCTGCACGGCCCGCTGGCCGGCGGCAGCACGCTCTTCAGCGTGGGCGCCGTCGACGCGCTGGCAAGCGTGGAGACCATCGAAGTGGCCGGCGGCGCCGCAGTGGCCATGGCCCCGCTCAATGGAAGCGTCTACTCGCTCCAGAGCGGCGGAATGGTTTCGAAGATCAATCCCGTTGCCGCCACCGCCCAGAGCGTCCCGCTGGCGTTTAACACCAGCGACCTCGTCGTCGACCCCACCAGCGGCGACGCCTACGTGGCCTCGGGCGCGCTCAATGAAATGCGCATGGTTATTCCGGGCGCGCCCATCACGATTGCAGGAACAGATCTTCGCGACCGCGCCGACACGCTCACCCCGGCCTTCGACCGTGCCGAGCTCTACGCCCTGGGCACTGCGCGTTCGAGCCAGAGTGGTCTGAGCCAGGTGGTCACCCAGACCGACGGCGTAAGTGCCTCGCTTGCAAGCGGACCAAGCGCCACGAGTGGCGGGCGCGCCGAGCTGGTTTATGACGCCGCGGCCGGAACCGGCGGCGTGCTCTATGAAACGAATGCTGCCGGACCTTCCATCCTGGTGACCGATCTCGATGGCGGAGCGCTCACGCGCGAGATCACGCTGAGCGTCGTGCCGCGCTCGCTCTATCTCGAAGAAGCCGCGGGCCGCCTGTGGGTCGGCGCCTATGGCGACGACGCCCTCGTCCGCATCGAGGTCGATGAACCCGGCGACCCGCAGTCAATCGTGCCGACCCTCGACGGGCCCTCGGAGATCGTCCAGAACGACTCGACCGGCCTGCTCTACGTGCGCTGCGAGGGCGCCGACCGCGTACTGGCCATCGATCCCGACGCCGCCACCGTCGCAGCAATTATCGACGCGGGCACGCTCGGGCGCTCTAACTTCGCGACCAGCAACGAGCGGCGCCGCACCCTGCTGTCCGATCCGATCAACGAGAACGTCTACGTGCTCCGCGACGGCGGCGCCAACGGCCCCGGCGTCAGCGTGATCGAGAGCGGCGTCGATCATCCCGTGCGCGAGCTGCCCCAGCTCTCGGGCTTCGCGCCGCGGTCCATGGCACTCGACGATACGCGCGGCCTGCTCTTTGTCACCGACAATTCGCCGCTGCTCCATGCCATTCGCCTGGACGAGGACTTTGCGCCCAATACCCTGGAGCTGCCCGCCTCGCCCACGGACACCAAACGCGAACTGGTTGCCACCGATGCCATCGGCGGGCGTGTCTACGTCACCGGCACCCACGTAATGAGCCTCATCGATCTCAACAATGGATGCGGCACCCAGCCCGTCCAGTACGGCATGCGCAGCGTGCCCGGCGAGACCCACACGCGCTATGCCCGCGCAAACACCGCTTCAACGATCATTTCCCGGCCGGGGGAGAAACGCCTGCAACGCGGACTCAAGGATGGCCTTGCCAGAGTGCTGCCCGATGTGCGTTGCATGCCGGCCAAGTCCGTCACTGCCGACGGCGCGAACGCCCTCCCCCGACCGGAACTTCAATCTTTCAGCCACAATGGAGGCAAGCCATGAGTTCCTTTGGTGAACGATCCCTCAAACTGGTTCAGGGTGAGCCCGAACTTCCGGGCAGCCGCGAGCTCGAACGTCAGGCGCTCGAGCGCGAGCGCAACTACGACGCCTCACGCAAGCGCAACCGCGTGCGCGCCACCCGCCGCGCGGGCACACTCTTGCAGAACGGGGTATCGGGTCGTCGCACCGCCGACTGAGGCCCGGCCCGGCGATGCAATTCGCGACGGGTTTACGAAGATTTACGCCTCTTGCGGGGCACCCATTTCCGCACTGTTCTGCCTTGTAGTACGCTCACACAGGTCTATCGGATCACCCATGGAGAGGGTTCCGCGTCGCTTTCATTAGCGGTGCGAGGACGGGCGAGGTCTATGCTCGGGGAGCTGACAACCACTACAAAACGCACCCTTGTGCGTGCCCTGGCGCTACTCGCTGCAGTCGCGCTGTGGGGCTGCGGCGGTGGCGGCGTGGTGGTGGCTCCCCCTCCGCCCGCACCTCCCGAGCCGTCCCTATTGGTCGTGCTTCCCGGACAGAGCTTTGAAGCCGGCGTCGGCGTTACGGGCGCGCCCGATGCGCAGGTCGCCGACGCGCTCTTCGCGATCGAGCTGATCGCCGTTGACGAGGACTTCCAGCCCTACACCGACTTCGCAGCGACGGTCGGCGTCTTCAGTTCCGATCCGGCCACACCGGTGCCGCTGGCCACGACCTTTCCCACGGGCGAGGGCGTCGAGGCCCGCGTCCAACTGAACATCCGCCCGATCACCGCCGGCAGCGGCAACACGCTTACGCCGGTTCACATCGCCGACGAGCCCCTTGTCGCAGTGGAATCGGATCCCTTCAGCGTGAACGCGGGCGCGGCCACCCGGCTCATCACGCTGCTTCCCGGACAAAGCGTCATCCCTGCGCTCCCCCTTCCGGTGCGCAGCCCCGCTGCCGCCGCGCAGCAAGTGGGTGTCTCCTATCAGGTACGCGTTCTGGCCACCGACAGTGTGGGGAACACCGTGGGCTCGGCCGCTGGAAGCGTCTCGATTCTCACTTCGGACCCGCGCGACATCGAGCCCGCCAACGCCCCGCTCTCAAACGGCCAGGCGAGCTTCACCATCAACCCGATCTTTGCCCAGCCCAACGCCTTCATTCGCGCCACCACGGCGGGGCTCAGCGCCGGATTCTCCGACGATCACGTGGTGCTCAGTCAGCCCGCGCAGGATCTCTACGTGTTGCTTCCAACCCAGAGCCTGCGCGTCGATCAGGCCGGCGCGC
>JAGRBM010000197.1 GCA_020434085.1 Chrysiogenia bacterium
ATGAATATCGACGTCTTCTTCATCGAAGTTGAGTTTTACAAGCCCCGTCGGCCCGGTCGCCCGGATGCGCACGCGCAGCCGGTCCTGAATGTCCTTCGTGCCGCGCCCCTGGAGCATGGGGTAGATCATGTCGGTGATCATGAACGGGCGCTCGGGCGCGTAGCGCCAGGTGTAGTCCTTGCTGGAAATCTGATGTTTGGCAGCGTCGTATTCGATGTAACTCACGAGCGGCTTGAATCCGCGCTCGCTGCGCATGAGGTAGATGGTTGCCGGAGCTTTCAGATGATCGGCTTCGAGTCGCACGCCGCTCACCACACCGCGAAGGCGCGAGAGGCTCTCGGCGTCGCATTCATACCCGGCGTCGCGGAGCATGAAGGAGATCTCGTCGTTTTCGTCGAGGGCGCCGGGGCTCTCGTCGGGTTCCACGCGGCGCTCGGTGCCGTAATAGGAAACCACGCGCCCTTCGGCATTGAGTTCATCGACCTGGAAAGGAATCGGACGAAGTCCCTCGCCGCTGCAGGCGAAGGCGGAGAGCTCGCCCACCCCGGCGCCCAGCATGGCGGGCACCTCGCCGGCAGTGAGGATCACCGGCAGGACCGAAGCATTGGTGGGCGTCTTGCTCTGAAGAGCCGACGCCGACTGCGCGGTCGCAATGAGCATGGCCGCAATGGCCACAAGTAGCTGAAGTGCTTTCCCCTGCAAGGCTTCCCCCTCCGTAATCCCCTGAGTCCCCGAGAATAAGCGCCACCGGCCCGAATTGAAAATCCCCACGAAAAAGCCCGGCCAGAAGGCCGGGCTCAAAAGGGACTCGATTGCGGTTTGGGCTACTTCTGCAGCCAGGGGGCGCGTCCTTCGGCCAGAAGCTGCTTGATCTTCTCGGCGCGCTTCTTGCGTGCCTCGGGATCGCCGCCGCCCGCCTTGGGCTTGGCTTCCTTGATCTCCTCGCCCTCGGCCCAGGCATCCTCGGGGATCTCGGGCGGAACGCTCCAGTCGTAGGCCGAGCTGCCGCCGCCTTCCTCGATCTGGAAGGTACCGATGGCCTGCGAGCCGCGAAGCTGCACGGTCAGCGTGCCGTCGTCGTTGTAGAACTCGTCGATGATCTCATCGACGGGCACGATGTTGACAATGTTTTCGTCGAAGCTGGCGTAGACCGACATGCGGCTGGAGGAACTGTCGACGCGACCGCGGAAGACTTTGGTGATCATGTGGCTACCTCAGTTTCCCCAGGGATGCGGGATTTCCCTGAATCATCCCTCCGGGTCGATCATACCGAAGCGGGGGCTGGCCTGCCAGCCGAAGCTTGCGGGAGCAAGCGCAGGCTGGTGCGGAAGGAGGGACTTGAACCCTCACGGTCTTACGACCACTAGATCCTGAATCTAGCCTGTCTACCAATTTCAGCACTTCCGCAGTGGCCTGTGTGCCGATACGGGCAGCTCGTCGCTGCCCGGGGCGCCTAAGTTAGCCGTGGCGGATGAAATGTCAATTAAATTCGCGCGCTTCTTTGGGGGTGCCCAGGGGGCTCAGGCCCGGCTCCGGGCGGCTTTTTCGAGGGCTTCGAGAAACGGGCCGCGCACCTGCTGGGGAACGCCCTCATCCTCGGTATCGGAGTCGTAGAACGTGCGCGCGTGGTGGCCGTGGAAATCGCTGCCGCCGGTGCAGATGAGCCCCAGCCTGGTGGCAATGGAGGCGTACATGCGGCGTTTTTGCGCGTCGTGGTCGAAGTGATAGACCTCGATCCCGGTGAGCCCGGCCTTCTTGAGGTCCGAGAGCTCGCGCTCGCCAAAGCCATCGACCCCCGGGTGCGCCACCGAAGTGATGCCGCCGGCCTCGCGCACCTGGGCGATGATGTCGGAGGTCTCGATCTTCTCGTAGGGGACGTAGCAGGGCTTGCCGTCCGCCAGATACTTGTCAAAGGCTTCCTGGATCTCGGAGACGATCCCCTGCTCGACCAGCGCGCGGGCCACGTGGGGGCGCGTGATGGCAGCCCCGTCGGCCAGGCGGCGGACAATGGACTCATCGAGCGGCACGCCGATCTTCTCGAACTTGCCCACCATTTCCTTGAACCGGCGCTCGCGCGCTTCGAGACGCTCGTCGAGCATCACGATGAAATCGTCGAGGCCCTCGGCCGACTTGAAATAGGCCAGCAGGTGACAGTTCTTGCCGTGGGTGCGCGTGGAGATCTCGACGCCCGGAATGAGCGTCATCCCCAGCTTCTGCGCTTCGGCGTCGGCGCGCTGCACCCCGCGCATGGTGTCGTGATCGGTGAGCGAGATGAGCCCCACGCCCTTGGCGCGGGCTTTCTGCATCACTTCCTCGGGCTGAAACAGCCCGTCGGAGGCGGTCGAGTGCATATGGAGATCGATGAAGTTGCGGCTCATGGTTTGTTTCCGCAGCGCGTGCCGCCCGGGCGAAGACAGGCGCGCGCTACACCTGTAGGGATACGGAACCGGGCACTTTCAAGTCAAGGGCGCTGCCGCGCTCGTCACCGGCGTATCACAGCCGCCTTGCGTGCGGGTGGAGCGTCCTGTATAGGGCACCCCCTTGCGGGGCTTGCCCTGCATCCCGAAGCGCTGCTAGCGTCTCGCATGTTTTTCAAGGGGGGAGCCCCGGCCGACCGGCACGCGGGCTCACAAGGTCTCACATGGGTAAAAAGGTACTGGTGATTGGCTCGGGCGGGCGCGAACACGCGCTCTGCTGGAAGATCGCTCAAAGTCCCCTCGTCGAGAAGGTCTACTGCGCGCCGGGCAATCCGGGCATCGCCCTGGATGCCGAGTGCGTGGACATCGCCGCCGACGACATCGAGGCGCTCATTGCCTTCGCCCAGAAGAACGAGATCGCTCTCACCGTGGTGGGACCCGAGGCCCCGCTGACCATCGGCATCGTCGATTCTTTCCAGGACGCAGGGCTCCGCGCCTTCGGCCCCTCCCAGAAGGCGGCTGAACTGGAAGGCTCCAAGGCCTTTTCCAAGGACATGATGCGCGAGGCCGGCGTTCCGACCGCCTCCTACCGGGTCTACGAGGACGGCAAGAAGGCCATCGACGACCTGCGCGAGCGCAAGGGCCGCGTGGCCATCAAGGCCTCCGGGTTGGCCGCCGGCAAGGGGGTCATCCTGCCCGAGAGCCTCGAAGAGGCCATCGAGGCGGTCGACCGCATCCTCACCCGCCGCGAGTTCGGCGAAGCGGGCGCCCGCATCGTCATCGAGGACTTCATCGTGGGCGAAGAGCTCTCCATCATCGCCATGTGCGATGGCGAGACCGCCCTCATGCTCGAGAGTTCCCAGGACCACAAGGCCGCCTTCGACGGAGACGAAGGCCCCAACACCGGCGGCATGGGCGCCTACTCGCCCGCCCCGCTGCTCACCCCCGAGCTCTCCAAGCAGATCTCCAAGGAAGTCCTCACTCCCACGCTCAAGACCATGAAGCGCATGGGACGGCCTTTTAAGGGAATACTTTACGCCGGTCTGATGATTACAGAAGATGGGCCCGAGGTGCTCGAATACAACGTGCGCTTTGGCGATCCCGAGTGCCAGCCCCTGCTCATGCGCATGGAGAGCGACATCGTGCCGCTCATGGAAGCGTGCATCGATGGCAAGCTCAAGGGCATGAGCGCCGAGTGGAAGCGCGAGAGCGCCGTCTGCGTGGTGATGGCCTCGGGCGGCTACCCGGGCAAGTACGAGAAGGGCTTCGAGATCACCGGCCTCGACGACGTGGGCCACGAGAGCGTGAAGGTCTTCCATGCCGGAACCGCCCGCGACGCCGACGGCAAATGGACCAACAACGGAGGCCGCGTGCTGGGCGTCACCGCCCTTGGACGCACCCTCAAGGACGCAGTCGACCGCGCCTATGAAAACGTCAAACGCATCAACTGGGAAGGCGTCCACTACCGCACCGACATCGCCAAGAAGGGCCTTCGCCGCGCGAAGAGTGACTGAGCGCGGCATCCCTCCTCCATCTGTGACTATCCAACCGTTCGTCCTGAGGAGCTGCGACGCGGCGTCTCGAAGGACGAATCGCAAGCCTCGATGTTCGGTGGCCCGTTCAACCCTTCGAGACGGCCCTTCGGGCCTCCTCAGGGCGAACGGGTTGTGGCTGCTCGCTATTATGCTCGTGCTGACAGTGGCCGCTCCCGCACGCGCCCAGGAACCCCTGCTCTCCCTGCCGCTTTCAAGCAAACCGGCCGAGGGCGCGGCGCGCCTCAAACCCCTGCACTTTCCCAAGATCGACGCCCGCACCAGCTACACGCTCAGCCCCGAGGGCCTGCGCGCCGTCGCCAACGCAAGCGCCTCGGGCCTCAT
>JAGRBM010000198.1 GCA_020434085.1 Chrysiogenia bacterium
GATCATGGCGGATACCGGCGGAATTGAACTCGACAATTACAACTTCGAATCCAACTACGTGCATCTGCCCGAGGGGCGCATTCACTACGTCGAGGCGGGCAGCGGCCCCACTCTGCTGATGATCCACGGCAACCCGACGTGGTCCTATCTTTACCGGCACATGATCCATGGGCTCAAGGACCGCTTCCACTGCGTGGCCGTCGATCATCTGGGTTTTGGGCTCTCGGACAAACCCGCGGGGGCTGACTACTCGGTGTTGGCGCATTCGAGGCGGCTTGGTGAAGTGGTCGAGGCCCTGGGGCTCGAAAAAGTCACGCCGGTGGTGCAGGACTGGGGCGGGCCGATTGGCTTGCATTGGACGGTTCAGAACAAGGACCTGATCGAGCGCCTCGTCATTCTCAACACCATCGGCTTTATCCCGCGGCTTCGCGACCTCTCGCTCTCGCGGATCTGGGCGCTTCCGCTGCTGGGCTTTCTCAAGGCCCCGGGGCTTGGCGAGCTGTTTCTCCAGCGGCTCAACGCCTTTGTGCTCTACGGCGTTCCCGGCGCGATTCACAATGCCGAGAGCAAGACGCGCGAGAGAATGAAGGGCTACCGGCACCCCTTTCCCGACTACGCTTCACGCGCGGCCATGCTGGAACTGCCACGGGAAATTCCCCTGAGTCCCTGGCACCCCAATATCCGGCTCTTTCGTGAGATCGGCGCCGGGCTCAAGGACTGGGACGTGCGCACCCAGCTCATCTGGGGCCTGCGCGATCCGGCCTTCAACATCGCCCTGGCACGGCGTTTCGAGCAACTGCTTCCCAACCACGCGCCCACGATCGAAATTCCCAACGCCTCGCACTTCCTGCAGGAAGACACCCCCGAGCCGATCATCGAGGCGATTCGCGGCTTCTTTGAAGCCGCTTGAATCAGCCCGGTTGCTCGTGGCATCTCAAGGGCGCTGTCGGAGCCCTGCGGCGCCGTCAGATTCGGTACGGATCCGGGGGAACACATGGCTGATACCGGCGGGATCAAGCTCGACAACTACGACTTCGATTCTCACTACGTGAATCTGCCCGAGGGGCGCATTCACTATATTGACGTGGGCAGCGGCCCCACCCTGCTCATGGTGCACGGCAACCCGACGTGGTCGTATCTCTACCGGCACATGATCCACGGGCTGAGCGACAAGTTCCGCTGCGTGGCCATCGATCACCTGGGCTTCGGGCTTTCCGACAAGCCCTCCGATGCCGACTACTCGGTGCCAGCCCACGCGCGGCGTCTTGGCGAGGTGATCGAGGTGATCGGCCTCGAAAAGCTCACACCCGTCGTGCAGGACTGGGGCGGCCCGACTGGCCTACACTGGGCGGTAAATCACAAGGACCGCGTCGAGCGGCTCGTCATCATGAATACGATTGGCTTCGTGCCCCGTCGCGAGGATCTCGATCTCTCGAAGATCTGGGCCCTTGCACTGCTGGGCTCGCTCAAGACTCCGGTCCTGGGCGAGGCGCTGATTCGGGGGCTGCACCTCTTCGTTCGCCGCGGCGTGCCCGGCGCGATCTACAACCGGCAGAGCAAGACCCGAGAGCGGATGAAGGGCTATCTGCTGCCCCACCCCGACTA
>JAGRBM010000199.1 GCA_020434085.1 Chrysiogenia bacterium
ACCGGCAGGCAGACCCGGTCCAGACGGCTCGTGCCGTCGGGCAATGTTGTGAAGTTGAGCTCGTCGCCTGCCGCCAGCGCCACGCTGCGACGGAAGGCCACGGCGGCAATGGGGCGAAGGGTTTCGAGGAGCTCGTCATCGCGGAACGCGCGCAGGTCTTCCTCGCGCTGGATGCCCCGAATCTCCGAGAGCTCGCGATAGTAGAAATACGCGCCAAGAACGGCGAAAAAGAAGAATCCGATGAATGCCCAGATACTCGGCATGGGCTGCTCCCGCGCCCCTTTGGGGGCGCTGCTTCAGCCGTTGAATTCGAAGTGCGCCAGATCCCGGATGGTCTTGAGGACGGCTTCATCCTCGGTGAGCGGGATGCCCATGGCCACTTCGGCCGCACGGGCGCGGTCCATGCCGGCAACGATCATTCGGCCTGCAATAACCAACGTACGCGTGCTAGGCACTTCCTCGAGCCCCTCATCCTTGAGCGGCCGGATACGGTGCGCCAGGTGAACCAAGTGATGCGCCGTGTCGGCATCCACACCCGATTCGTGCGCAACGATCTGGGATTCCTGCTCCATCGGCGGCCAGTCGAAGTCGAGCGCCACAAAGCGCTGGCGCGTGCTCGGCTTGAGCGACTTCATCGTGTTCTGGTAGCCCGGGTTGAACGAGATCACGAGCTGGAAGGTCGGCGGCGCGTCGATGGTCTCACCCGTGCGCTCGATGAAAAGCTGGCGGCGATCATCCGAGAGCGGATGGATCACCACGATGGTGTCCTTTCGCGCTTCCACAACTTCGTCGAGGTAGCAGATACCACCGTGGCGGACGGCCCGCGTCAGCGGGCCGTCGATCCACTCGGTATTTCCGTCCTTGATGAGATAGCGCCCGATCAGGTCCGAAGCGGTCAGGTCGTCGTGGCAGGCAACCGTGTAGAGCGGTACCTCCAGCTTTGCGGCCACATGCTCCACCAGGCGGGTCTTTCCGCACCCCGTGGGGCCCTTGAGCAGCACGGGGATCTGACGCTCATGGGCGTTGGTAAAGACGTCCAGTTCGTCGCCCCGTGCGACGTAGTAAGGCAGCTTCGAATCATCGATCGCGCGCATTGTTGCTTCCTCAGGCACCGCTCGTTCCTTCCGCAGTTCCCAGGTTGAGGGCTTCATCTTCCTCGAGGAATTTCAGGCCCGGCTTGAAAAAATTCACTGCAAAGGCCACCGATCCAGCCAGGAAAACGAATCCGAAGAACATCCAGAGCTGGTAGGCCGTGACGATTGTCTCCATCTCCTGAACCAGCGGATAGGGCCGGCCCAGCAGTCTCTCAAAGACGGTCTGCGTGATGCCCGCAATCGCACTGGCAGTCGTGATGCCCAGCATTCCAATCAGCATGGCGTAGAAGCTGAACTTGTTGAGCCCCTGGTTCCAGTCTTCCATTTCCACCTTGTTGGAGATGGGAAGCATGTAGGTGAAGAAGGCCAGGTTGATCATGGCGTAGGCGCCATAGAAAGCCAGATGGCCATGGGAAGCGGTAACGTGCGTGCCGTGGGTATACTGATTGACCACCGGCAGGGTCTGCGCCATGCCGTGAAGCACGCCGATCGTCGCCATGATCGTGCAACTGATCGCCCAGAGCATCGCCATCTTGTTGGGATGCTCGGCCGTGGCACGGTTCTTTGCATACACTGCGTAGAGAACCATGCCCAGGAAGGCCAGCGGCTCCATGGCGCTGAACAGACCGCCCACAACCAGCCAGTAGCGCGGGGTGCCGATCCAGTAGTAGTGGTGACCGATTCCCAGAACGCCCGTAAACAGGGTGAAGGAAATCACCACGTAGAGCCATTTCTCGATGATCTCGCGGTCCACGCCCGTCATCTTGATCATCAGGAAGGCGAGCATCGAGCCCATGATGAGCTCCCAGACGCCCTCGACCCAAAGATGCACGGTCCACCACCAGTAGTAGCTCTGGAGCGCCTCGTTGTCGAAGTGCAGGTTCGCCGGGATGTAGAGCGCGCCGGTCAGCACGAAGCCGATCAGCATGACGATCTGGACGCCCGTGCGCCGTTTTCCCGCCATGAACGTCGCAATCACATTGGCCAGGAAGATACCGACCACCGCGACAACGGCCACGTCCAGATAAGGCGGCAATTCCACGAATTCCCTGCCCTGCCAGTAACGGAAGAGGTACCCGATCAGGCCCGCGACGCCGCCGGCGACAAACAGACCCAGATTGATCAGGGCCAGCTTGGGCCACTTGACCTCGGTCTGCCCCTCATCGGCGATCAGGTGATAGGTCGCGCCCATGAACCCGATGATCAGCCACACAATCAGCAGATTGGTGTGGTAGGTGCGGGTGACATGAAAATCGAAAAGGTGATTGTAGAAGAAGTCTCCGAACACGTAGTGCGCGACGGAGAGCAGTCCGAATACCACTTGGAGCTGGAACAGCAGAATGGCGACGATGAAGTGCCATCTGACTACGGTTCGCGTGTCCAGCGTGTTTGCTTGCTCACTCATTTACTTTCTCCGCCTCCTACTTCCCGCCCTGGGCGATATTTTTGCCGCCAAGGGCCCGGTTCGTATGCTTGAGGTATTCGATCACGAGTTCGATCTCATCGTTCGGAAGAAGCTCTTCTCCGAAGTTGGGCATCGGCGATGCCGCGAAATCGGCCTGCGGTGTACGGATTTCCGTACGAATCCAGTCAATCGGCAGGCGTGAGACCACAAAGGTCAGGTCCGGCCCCATGGGGTTGAGCGCGGGCTGCCCGTTCATCGGGTGACAGAGGGTGCACTGAAGCCGTTCAAAAACTTCCTTGCCCGCCCACGCGTCGGTGCCCGGCTGGATGTAGGTCGAAGGCGTCGATGATTCCGGCGGCGGCCACCCATTGGTGTCGATACCGTCCAGGAAGCGCAGAAACGCGATGACGTCGTCGGCTTCCTGATCGCTGAGCCCCAGCTTGGGCATCTTGCGGCGCCCAACCTGATTCCATTCCGGTCCCCAGTAAGCCACTGCCGGATCGAGCATCATGTGCTTGATCCACCCGGGTCCCATGCGTGAATAGGCCTTGGTCAGGTCGGGGGCGTAGTAGGCACCCTCACCCAGGCGACCGTGACAATTCACGCAGTTGTAGTTCTCCCAGACATCCTTGCCCCGGAGAACATCCTCGGTCAGTCCCTCTTTTTCGTTCGTTCGCTCGGCCACCACGCTATGGAAATCCGCAGTAAGCGCGAGCAACCCAACGAAACACAGGAAACTGCCTGCGATAAAGATGTTGCGAGCCGTACTTCGTTTGAGTGCCAAGACCCGATCCTCCCGTTGTATTCCACCGAGCGAATAGACTTCAGATATCCCTACCCGGAAGGCCTATCGCCCGGCGTATGAGGCAACTCATATGTCCAATGTCTATTGAAGCTATGAAGCTGCCCGCTACCTGTCAACGAAAATCCTAGGCGTTTGCTCAAACTCACTGATATGCGCCAAGTCATAACTCAGAGCCCCCCTGGCTTGGCATCGTTTGATTGCGAAGGATTCAAGATCCAGACAAGAACAAGCAGAGGGGAGCCCGCCAGAGTGAATGCCAGCCAACACGTTTCATGGGTCAGAAAATCGGTTCTGCCCACGATTCCGCGCCAGCACGGCGCGTGGAGCGCGTTGATCGCCTGTTTTGTGCTGGGGACTCTTGTCGCGCGGGCTCCTGCCCCCGAGAGTGCCCTCGTGTTCGGGGCCATGGTTTCTCTGCTCTGCATTCGTGAGGGCATCGTCCTCTCGATTCGCGCAAAAAGTGATGCGGAGCGGCAAACGCAGTTGCGTGCCGGCACCGCATTCTGGTGCGGCGCCCTTGCGCTCATGACCGCTGGCCTGTGGAATCGTGACGTCATCGATGCGTTGTTCCTCCCGGCAGTCGCCGGTGGGATTCTTTTCGTGGTCTCCCTGCTCTGGTTCGCGCGCCGCCGCAAGGATGAAATGAGCCTGCCCGGCGAGCTGCTGGGAATGGCAGGGCTGAGCCTCGCGGCCCCGGCCGCAGAAGCGGTTGCTTCGGGCGGTATCTCCGAGCGCTCGCTCGGCCTGTGGGTTCTCTCTCTCGTGTTCTTTGAGACCAGCGTCTTCCACGTCCGCCACGTGGTCCGCCATCATCGAGCCTGCATGGGCCCGCTTGCGACGCGCATCCAGGCGGGAATGCCCTCGGTTGCGGCACATCTTGTGGGCCTGGCCGTACTGGCGATACTCGCCGCCACTTCGCATTTGCCGCGTCTGGCACCGCTGGTCTTTGTTCCCG
The DNA here is from genome assembly GCA_020434085.1 of Chrysiogenia bacterium. Classification (NCBI taxonomy): domain Bacteria; kingdom Pseudomonadati; phylum Chrysiogenota; class Chrysiogenia; species Chrysiogenia bacterium. The sequence continues at coordinate 4,260 of JAGRBM010000199.1, forward strand.
TTCTGCTCAAAGCCCTGTGGACCATTGCCGCGCGCGAGTCCCGGCCCGTGCGAATCAAGCGAATCGGGCTGATGGAACTCGCCCATACAATTGTTTTTGTTGGCCTGTGTTCAGGCCTTTACATGACCTACCCGCCCGAGGGGTGGAGTGGATTCTGATCGTGCAGGCAATGCCGACAATGAGCGCAGACAATCGAAAGAACTCTGATCCGCTGCGCCGGGACCCGAAGCTCGCGCTCCAGCTCGAGCTCCTGCGCACTGGCGCCGGCAGCACCCGGGAACGGGCACAGCTCGCCGCCGACGCGCGCGAGTTCCTCGCATCGCTTCCTCTGGAACTGGCAATTCTGGCCGAAGACGAGCTCATCAGCGCTGGCTACGACCCCGAAGAGCTTCGCCACCTGTGCAGCACCGAGATGGCGAGCACCGCCAGCACCGATGCAGAGGTTCGCGCGAAGCTCCCTCCCGGGCACCTGCTGAGCGAGCTCTATGCAGAGCACGACCTCATTCTGGGAAACGTGGACGATCTCGATCAGGCCAACACACTGATCCAGGCATCGGACGACTTCGACGAAGTCGCCCTGATGGCCTCCCAACTCCAGGTGGTGGCAGAGAATCTGCTGGCTTCGGCACCCCATCACCGCCGCGAGGAAGAGATCCTCTTCCCCGTCGCCGAGCGGCATGGGCTCATCGGCCCCACCGCGGCAATGAGCGCCGAACACGTGGGGCTCGACTACCGGAAGATGCGCCTGCACGCCCTGTGTGCGCGGGCAGCCAGCATGGCCTTCGCGGATTTCAAGAAACAGCTCAACGCCACGGCTCGCATGTTGAGCCTGGAGATTCGTGACCATATATTCAAGGAAAACAACATTCTCTATCCGGCGACGTTCAGGCTCATCGAATCCGATGAACTCTGGCAGCAAATGGTCAAGTCGAGCGAGGAAATCGGTATCTGCGATTTCTGGCCGCGTGCAAGCGTAAGCGCGGCAACGAAAAACTAGCTCTCGATGCAGGCAAGAGGGGCCTGTGAGAAAAAACATCAGCTCCGATATGGAGCAGGGATAAGGAAAAGAAAATGAGGCACATGAGAAAGTTTTTGATTCTGCTGGTGATGGCATCGATCGCCCTACCAATCGCGAGCGCGTCGGCAGCCGATGCGTCATGGACGGACAAGATCAAGGTGGGTCTTGAAGCGCGTGTGCGTAACGAGAGCCAGTTTGACTATGACCTGAACGCCAAGGCCGAGGACAAGGACAACTTCAGCCTGCTGCGCGCGCGGCTCAATGTCACGGCGACTCCGACGGAAAACTTCCGCGGGTTCATCCAGATCCAGTCTTCGCGTGTATTTGGCGACTCGGCCCTTTCGGGCACCTTCGGACCGGGCAATACCGCACGCGGCATTGCCGCCGATGACGAGGACATTGCGCTCCACCAGGGCTACCTCGACATCATCGGCAACGACCTGACCTTTCGCGTGGGACGTCAGGAAATGATCTTCGGCGATCAGCGGCTCGTCGGTGCGCTCGGGTGGTCCAACCGCGGCCGCAGCTTCGATGGCGTCTCGCTCATCCACGACACCGACAGCCATAAGGCGACGCTCTTCTTCCATCTGATCCAGCGCAATGCCGCCGGGACAACGACGCTGGCACTGAGCCCTCTCCCGCCGACCCCGCCGGCACTGGTCACGGTCACATTTGGCGCACCCGGCAACAACGACCCGATGTTCTTCGGCGCGAATGTAACGCTCAAGGAGATTGGAAACGGCCTGGACGTCTACCTTTTCGGCTTCGTCGACCGCGACGGTCAGACGATCAACCCGGCGAAGGTCCAGGACGGCAATCTCGCTTTTGCCACTCTGGGTTTTCGCACCAAGGACATGCCTGGGGACGGCATCGGTTATGACCTCGAAGGTGCCGTGCAGGGCGGGGAGAACGACGATGTGGGCATCATGGCCTTTGCCGGTCACGTTGCTCTGGGATTTGGCGTCGAGGATGCGAGCGGCCTGAAGCTGCTGGCCGAGTACAACATCGCCTCGGGCGACAATCCCAACA
>JAGRBM010000200.1 GCA_020434085.1 Chrysiogenia bacterium
GCGGTTTCTGCACGATCAACCCCCGCAGCAACGGCTGGGGGTGGGCCACATGGCTCTTTGTGCTGATGCCTGCGTTGCTGTTGCTTCGTCGCAGGCGCGTTCCGGCTCCGGTCTCCCGCAAGCCCAGCCGCAATTTCCTTGCCGCTCTTCTGGCACTGGGCGTGTTGGCAAGCGCGGGCGCCGCGCAGGCGACCACCGTCGTGACGCTTTCGACGGCGAAGATGGCCTCGCGCGCGCAGCATGTCGCCCACGTGAAGGTCACCGACGTGCAGGTGGTGCGACGCCCCGATGGCTGGATCTCGACGGTGTATACGCTTTCCCCGGTTGAATCGATCAAGGGCGAGGGCAGCTTCGAGATTTCCGTGCCCGGCGGCACGATCGGGAACTATGCGACGTACATTGCGGGCGCGCCGGTTCTCGCGGTCGGGCACGAATACATCGTCTTCGCCAAGGAGGCCGAAAACGGTCGCACGATCGTGAGCGGCGTCTTCCAGGGTGTCAAAGCCATCGGCAAGGACGCCGAGACCGGCATCACCTGGGTGCGCACCGGCGCAGGTGTTCCCGGCACGCTCCACACGACCGATGCCCACGGGGCCGAGGCCAAGGACAGTGCCGTTGGCGCGCAGGAACTGCCCGAGCTCATGCAGCTCGAAGACTACAAGGCCTACCTGAGGGGCCTGGTTGGCAAGTAAGCGGCTTTTTATCGGAACACAGCGAAAGGCCCGGCACCAGCCGGGCCTTTCTTCTTTGCCGCGGGGCCCGCGCTCGGAGTAGACTCGCCCGCCATGAGCTTCGCGCCCATCATCGGCCAGGACGCCGCCATCTCCCTGCTTCGCCGCCTCCTTGCGGCGGACCGGCTGCCCCACGCGCTGCTGTTCGTGGGGCCCGAGGGGGTGGGGCGCCACAAGACCGCCATCGCGCTGGCGCAGGCCCTGCTTTGCAGTCCCGAGGCGGATGCCGCCTCCAGCGGGCCCTCGCTCTTTGGCGGCGAAGAACCCGCAGGCCCTAGCCGTGAGGGCCCCGATGGATGCGGCGCGTGCGCTGCCTGCCGCCGGGTGCTGGCCGGCCAGCACGCCGACCTGCACATCCTCACGGGATCGGGCGTCAAGGGCGACATCCAGGTCGAACCCACCCGCGAGCTCATTACCGCGCTCCAGCTCCACTCGGTCGAGGGCGGGGCCAAGGTCGCCATTGTCGACCCGGCCGACCGGATGAACCGCGAGGCGGCCAATACCCTGCTCAAGACCCTTGAGGAGCCGCCCAGGAACACGACGCTCATCCTGGTGGCCCGCGAGCGCAGCCTGCTGCTGCCCACAATTGTGTCGCGTTGTCAGGTGGTTCGCTTCGGCAGCCTTGACCGGGAATCACTGCACCGGTATTTTGCAACTATTGGTGATCAAAGCGCTTTTTCGGAAAATCCCGAGATCGCGCGGATCGCCGTGGCGCTCTCGGGGGGCTCCATCGGCAAGGCACTGGCCATGGCCGAGGGGGAGCTGAGCTCGGGGCGTCAGGCGCTTCGGAACCTGCTCAAGGGACTTGAGCGGTCCGACAACGAAGCCCGCCTGAAGTGGGCCTCCGACGTCGCCGATCTGTTCAAGCAGGACTCCGAGAGTTTTGAAATTGCGTTCGAGGGAA
>JAGRBM010000201.1 GCA_020434085.1 Chrysiogenia bacterium
GTCACGCCCGACTCTCCCACGCAGCGCGTGGGACACGAACCGGTCAGCGAGCTCAAGAAGGTCGAGCGCGCGCTCCCGATGCTCTCGCTCTCCAATGTGTTCGACGAAGAAGAACTCAGCGCCTTCGACGAGCGCGTGCGCAAGAACCTGGCCGCCGAAGACATCGAGATCGAAACGGTCGAGTATGTGTGCGAGCCCAAGTACGACGGGCTGGCCATCGAGCTCACCTACGAGGATGGGCTCTTCACCCTCGGCACGACCCGCGGCGACGGACGCGTGGGCGAGGACGTGACCGCCAACCTGCGCACGGTTTATGCCATTCCATTGAAGCTGACGGGCAAGCACATCCCCAAACTGCTCGAAGTGCGCGGCGAGGTGCTGCTTCCCAAAAAGTCCTTCGAGAAGGTCAATGCCGCGCGCGCCGAGGCGGGCGAGCAGCTCTTTGCCAACCCGCGCAACGCCGCCGCCGGCAGCCTGCGCCAGCTCGATCCGCGCATCACTGCGCAGCGACCGCTCACCATGTTCTGCTACGGGGTGGGGCGCATCGAAGGCGCCGATCTTCCTGAGACCCATGTGAAGCTGATCGACCAGCTCGGCAAGTGGGGGCTCAACACCAATCCCGAGATGACGAAAAAGGTGAAGGGCGCCGCCGGCGTGCGCGCCTACTGCGAGGATCTCGAATCGCGCCGTCCCGATCTGCCGTGGGAAGTCGACGGCGTGGTGATCAAGGTCAACGCCATCGAGTGGCAGCGCCTGCTCGGCGAGAAGAGCCGCGACCCGCGCTGGGCCACCGCCTACAAGTTCCCGGCCCAGGAAGAGGTAACGCGCCTTCGCGATATTGAAATCCAGGTCGGCCGTACCGGCGTGCTCACGCCCGTGGCCAAGCTCGAACCGGTTTTCGTCGGCGGCGTCACGGTAGAGAACGCGACGCTGCACAATGAAGAATACATCTCGGCCAACGATATACGAATTGGTGATTGGGTGACTGTAAAACGCGCCGGTGATGTAATCCCACAGGTAGTTGCACCCATTGTCGCACGCAGGACGGGTAAAGAAGAAATATTCGTCATGCAGGACAAATGCCCGTCATGCAAACACGCGGTAGTCCATGAAGATCTTCGCTATGTAATCGAAAGGATACTGAAATCAATCAAGAGAGCAGCCAATGACGAGATAAGAATGGGGCGTCGAGCCTGGATGATTTCGGCGTTGGGTATCCCACAAATTGGACCCATTTTCTCCAAAGCGTTGGCGGAAGCATTTGAAAAGGTCGATGACCTTGCTGGCGCCAGTCGGCAGAAATTGGAAGATATTCCAGGAATTGGCAAGACGCGCTCGGCCGCGATCTATTCGTTCTTTCACGAGGGCAAGAATGCTGACCTTATCGCTTGGATTGCGGGAAGGGGGCCGCGTCCAACCCGCCCAATTCCGCTTCCAAAACAGAGCGAAGGACGCAAATCGGAGGTAGCTACGAGGTGCGTGAATCTGGCGTGCCCGGCACAATCTGAGGCCAGATTGCGGCATTTCGTATCAAAATCTGCACTGGATATCGACGGTCTCGGAGCCGAAACAGTTTCGCGCTTTATCGAGGAAAATTTGGTCGCCGAGCCTGCCGACTTCTTTAACTTGAACTTCAAAAAGATTGAAGAGATGGAGGGATTCGGCGAGAAGAGCGCAGAAAAGCTTAAGCATTCCCTGGAAAAGGCGAAGTCAGTTCCCCTCGCTAAATTTATTTTTGCTCTAGGGATTCGACATGTAGGGGAGGTTGTCGCACGGGACTTAGCCCGCCACTTTGGGGAACTTGATGCACTGATGCAGGCTGATGAGGATGAGATCGCAGCAATAGAGGGAATCGACCGGGTCGTCGCATTGAATCTAGCAGGCTTCTTTGCCGACTCTACAAATCGGAAGATGGTAAAACACTTGCTAAAGGCAGGCGTAAGGCCATTTGGAGAGCAGCGGGTCTTGGGTGGCGATCTTGCTGGTAAAACCTTTGTCCTTACCGGAGGGTTGGATAACTTCACAAGAAACGAAGCCCGTGACGAAATCGAGAAACGCGGCGGTAAGGTAAGTGGGTCGGTTTCCAAGAAGACAAGCTATGTCGTGGCCGGAGCAGACCCCGGCTCAAAACTGGCAAAGGCCCGCGATTTGGGGATTACGGTGTTAGATGAGGACGCATTTACGAAGCTCCTAGGCAATTAGGGACGGAATGACGACCGAACCGTACAGGTTTATCTATCGCAGCGCTCGTGGTGAGATCACTGCTCGGGAAGTAACAGATATCTCAGAGTCAGACGATTACGTCCAAGGTTTTTGTCTGCTTAGGGGAGAACTAAGAACGTTTAGGAAGGATCGGATCCTGGAACTGATCTCGGATTCTTCAACTGTCCAAGAGCGTTTAGAGTTCCATGTCGCAAACAACCCCCCTCCGATTGAACGAAACCTAACTGGTCGAACTCGACCGCCAAGCTATCTCTGTGACGTGTGTTTCACAGGGTTTAAGCAGACCGACAAGAAAAGGCTCGCTCGTTGGGCTGAGGAAGCAGGTTTTGTTGTTCGGAAAACGGTGAGTCAGCATCTGAACTTCTTGTGCTATGGCTATAATGCAGGGCCGGCAAAGATGGAGCGAGCGCGCCAGCAGGGCGTGATAATCATTGACGAAGAGCAGTTCATGTACCTGCTGGAGACAGGGGAGGTGCCGGATGACTGACTCTCTCACCGTCGCCGCACATGCCATCATCACCGGCCGGGTGCAGGGCGTGTTCTACCGCGCGAGCACCCGGCGCGAGGCGGAGCGCCTGGGGCTTGCCGGCTGGGTGCGCAACCTGCCGGGCGGCCAGGTCGAAGCCCGCTTCGAGGGGCCGCGCGAGAAGGTCGAGGCCGCGCTCGCCTGGTGCGCGCAGGGCCCGCCGTCCGCGCACGTTGAATCGGTCGAGTCCGACTGGACCGCGCCCGAGGGCTTTGCATCTTTTGAGATTCGTTACTGAGGGGCGCAAGGAAATTCGTAGGGGCGGGGTTTACCCGCCCTTCTTGCTTTCGCTACTGATTTGTATCGAAAGAGGGCGGGTAGACCCCGCCCCTACATGCGTTACTGACGAACCAGTCACCGCCTGCCACGCATCTGAGGCAAGAGCAGTTGAGAGATACCGGGAACTCCGGTATCCTCGACGCGACGCGTTGCATTCGGGGCGGCCATCCCGGCAGCAGAAGCAACAGCGAGCCGAGCGCGCCATGAAAGAAACACCACCGATTGAAAACACCGAGACCGGCTACCGGCTGGGCGACCTGGAGATCCTCTTTGGCGAGGGCGGCAAGGGAAAACTCCTGCGCGCCAACAGCCTGATCCTCCACGGTCCGCGCAACATCATCGTCGACCCGGCCGCCTGCGAGGCGCGCCAGGTCGAGCTGGCCAAAGAAAACCCGATTCTCTTCTACACCCACTACCACGCCGATCACCGCGCGGCCGAGCACGTCTATCCCCAGACCACCGAGGTCTGGACCAGCGCCGCCGATGCCAGTGCCATCGAAGACCCCGAGGAATTCGTGCGCCGCGTGGACAGCTCGGGCTCGAAGATCTCCAAGCAGATGTTCCACGGCCTGCAGACGGTCTTTCGCATCGGGCCCCGCACGGTCGAGCGGCGCATGGACGATGGCGATGTGCTCGGGGCAGGCGGCTGCCGCGGCGAGCTCTTCCACCTGCCGGGCCATACTCCCGGACACATGGGGCTCTATTTCGAGGAGCAATCGCTGCTCTACCTGACCGACATGGACCTGACGGCCTTCGGCCCCTGGTATGGCAACGACGCCTCCGACCCGAAGGCCTTTCGCGAATCGATTGCCAGGGCCCGCGAGATGGAGTGCAAGTGGTACTACTCGTCGCATGGCGAGGTGATCTTCGGGCGCGAGGAATTTCTCGAAAAGCTCGATGCCTTCGACGCCCATTTCGACCGGCGCGACAACCTGATTCTCGATGCGCTGGCAGAGGGGGAGAAGTCCATCAAGGACATGTGCATGATGGGCGCCGTCTATCGGCCCAAAAAACTGGCCGTGGCGGA
>JAGRBM010000202.1 GCA_020434085.1 Chrysiogenia bacterium
TCCAGCTCTTTGGGCGTCGCCGGTTCGACCCATTCTCCGTTGATGTAGAACTTTCGATAATCAAACATAGCTTTTCCTCTTCTCGCCGAGATTTCACGTTCCATTTCGTGCCGGGTCAGATGATTACCGCTCTGGAAGCGTGTCGCAACGGGAAAAATGGAGCCGGCTAGCGGACTCGAACCGCTGACCTACTGATTACAAATCAGTTGCTCTACCAACTGAGCTAAGCCGGCCCTTGGCAGGGCGCTCATCGTTTTTGATTGCTGCGCCGGTGTCAAGGCTTGATGCCGAGCGTGGCAAGGATCTCGTCCACGACTTCTGCGGGACTTTTCCCGTCCGTATCGATCTTCTGGTCCGCCCTGGCGTAGTGCGGGGCCCGCTCGGTCTTGAGGCGCTCGATCTCGGCGGCAGGGTCTTCGACCTCCAGCAGCGGGCGGCGGGCCCGGCCGCCGCGGACGCGGTCCAGGGTCGTGTGGGTTCCCGCTTCCAGGCAGACGACGGGCCCGAGCGCGCGCAGGAGCGGCCAGTTTTCTTCTGCCAGCACGATGCCCCCGCCGGTGGAGATCACGGCGCAGGCGCTCTTCGCCAGCGAGGCGAGCACCTCGCGCTCACAACGCCGAAAGCCCGCCTCCCCCTCGGTGTCGAAGATCTCACCTACGCTGCAGCCGGCCATCTCCTCGATCCGGGTGTCGGTGTCGAGGAACTCCCACCCCAGGCGCGAGGCCAGGGCGCGGCCCACGACGCTCTTGCCGCTGCCCATGAACCCGACGAGGACGATGTTGCGTGGCTTGTCCATACGGCGTGCATGCTAGCCGCGCGCTGCCCGGCGGGCCAGCACCGCTCGACCCGGCAACCGCCCTGCCCTATGCTCGCCCTTCCCGGAGCCTCCGGGGAGGTTTCCATGCCCCGCTTCCCCAGCCGCGTGCCAGCCGTATTCGAGGTGCTCGCCAGAGCGCCCGGCAGCCTGTGCGCGCTCTCCGGGGCGCCGGCGGCCACCACCGCACCGGTCGGCCTTTTCGGCACCAGAGAGACGAGTGTGCTCAGCGCCGATCCCTTCGCACGGCTCGAGATCCGGCGCGACCGCAGCGCGCGGTTCTTCTTTCGCGGCGGCGAGACGGAAGATTTTTCGCACGGCGATCCGGGTACCACTATCGACTACGCCATCGGGCGCTTCAGTCTGGCGCACGCGACCGGCATTGGGCCGGGCTGCGCCCTGGCGATTGCCTATGAGGCCGCGCCGTGGTTTGCGCCGGTCAGGTTGAAACCGCGCGAGGGGGAGCGCGGGAGCGACGTGCTTCTGGTCGCAAGCTTCTACGAAAACGTCCTCACCGAAGATGAGAACGGCGCCCTGCGCATGCGCGCCACCGGTTATGCCCGTGAGAACGCAGCGGCGGCCGAGCACGCCCGGTGGCTGAGCGCGCAGCTGGATCAAGTATCCGAGAGCACGCCCCCTGGGCCGGAAGCGGCAACCCTGCAAAGCTCCATGAGCAAGGAAAGCTATCTCGAAGCCCTCGCCGCCGTGCAGGAGTTCATCGCTGCCGGGGACATCTACCAGGTGAATCTCTCCCAGCAGCTCAGCATGAGTGCGGGTGACCCGGCGGCCATCTGGCGCCGCCTTGTGGAGGCCCATCCCACCGGCTGGAGCACGTGGCTGGACATGGGAGAGGCCGGCGTGCTGCTCTCGAACTCGCCCGAGTGTTTTCTGCGCCGCCGCGGGCAGACGCTGGAAACTTTTCCCATCAAGGGGACCCGCGCCAGCGAGGGCAGCGACGCGGCGGCAACCATCGAAGAATTGCGCCGCGACCCCAAGGAACTGGCCGAGCACCGCATGATTATCGACCTGGAGCGCAACGACCTGGGCCGCATTGCCCAGATCGGCTCGGTGGATGTCCCCGCACGCGAGTACGTGGAAAGCTACGGCACGGTCCATCACCTCGTATCCTGCGTGCGCGCCCGCGTTAATGAGCGCTTGAGCGTGGGCGAGATTCTGCGGGCGACCTTTCCCGGAGGCTCCATCACCGGCGCGCCCAAAAAGCGGGCGATGGAAATCATCGACATGCTCGAACCCGTCGGGCGCGGCTTCTATACCGGTGCCCTCGGCACGATCAGCGCCAACGGAGACATGGATCTGTCCATTGTGATCCGCGCCGCGCACTACCGCGACGGCGCGCTACACTACAGCGCCGGCGGCGGGATCGTCGCCGACAGCCGCGCCGAAGCCGAGGTGGCCGAGAGCTGGCTCAAGGCGCTCGCGTTCCTGCGGGCCTGCGGCATGGAAGGAAGTCATGACTGAGGAATACGTCCTGCTCGATGACGAGACCCTGCCCGCGCGCGCCGCGCGGGTGAGCGCGCTCGATCGCGGATTTCTCTACGGCGAGGCCGTGTTCACCACCCTGCGCGCCTACGCAGGCGCCCTGCCCTTTCTTGCCGAACACGAGGCGCGTCTTCGCACCCACGCCCGCGCCATCGGAGCGGCCTTTCCCTGGAGCGCCCACAAACTCCGGCAGCGCATCTCCAAGCTGCTCGACGCCAACGATCTGCTCGATGCGCAGGCCAGCGTGCGCGTGCAGCTCTCGAGCGGCGTGGGCGAGAACACCGGACTCTTCGAGTGCGCCCGCGGCGAACCCACCGTCCTGGCGCTGGCCGCGCCCGTGCCCGGGCGCATTCTTGCCCGTCGCAGCGAAGGCGTGGCCATCGCGACAATCGATGGGCTCCACACCGGCGATACCGGAAGCTTCAAACTCAGCGGCTATACCCGCAACCGGCTCTGCACCACCCAGGCCCACCAGAGGGGCGCCGACGAGGGGGTATTCCTGAGCGCTGCCGGCGAGGTGCTAGAGGCTGCCACGGCCAATCTTTTTTTCGTGCGCGGCGGCGCGCTCCATACCCCGGCGCCGGGCACGGGGATTCTCTGCGGCGTCACCCGCGGACAGGTCATCGCCCTGGCCCGCCGGCGCGGCATCGCCGTCCATGAAGGGCACTACCGCACCACCGACCTGCTGAGCGCCGATGAGGCCTTTCTGAGCTCCAGCGTCTCGGAAATCGTCCCCGTGCGCTCGGTCAACGGCGCCCCGGTAAGCGGCTTCGAGGCGCGCCCACTGACCCGTGCCCTGCAGGACCTCTACGACGCCTTGGTCGCCACGCGGAGCGCCTGAGACAGTCCCCCTTGCCGCCGGGGGCCCGCTCGTCTATAGATGGCTCCTCGCTTGACGGCCCCTTGGCCGTGAGTGACCGGAGGATTCCATGGCCCGCGTAACCATCGAAGATTGCATTGAAAAGGTCGACAACCGCTTTGAGCTCGTGCACGTCGGTGTGCGCCGTGCCAAGCAGCTCTTCAAGGGCGCGCCCTCGCTCGTGGATTCCGACAACAAGGCCCCGATTCAGGCCCTTCGCGAGATCGCCGAAGGCCGTGTGATCGCCATCCACGACAGCCTCAGCGAAGAGGAAGAGAGCAACATGCTCTAGCCCTCGCTGCATTTGAAACAAAGAAGGCGCGCCCACCGGGCGCGCCTTTTCTTTTTCGTGATTGGTGAATGCACTACTGGTTGTCGCGATACTCTTCGAGCCAGGCCATCTGAATGGCCTCGAGAATTTTCTCGTTGGACTTCTTGGAGTCACCCACGAATCCATCGAGTTCCATCACCCAATTGTGCAGGTCGGTAAAGCGGACGCTCAGCGGGTCCTTCTCCGGCATTTTCTCGTAGAGACGAATGCCGATCTCTTCGACGTCGGTCCAGGTAATTTCATCCGGGTCCATGGGGGTCTCTCCCTTCTCTTACGAAAGCGCTTCGTCGACGCGCTTGTCGCGCAGCGCCTTGGCAATGCCGGCGTTCACAATACGCTCTGCCAGCGGGTGGGTGGCATCATCGAGCGCAGCGATGCACTGGCGAATCTTGTGGCGATCCGAGCCATCACCCAGTGCGCTCTCCAGCGCGGCGACGGCACCGTTGACCATATCCCGCTCAGCCTGCTCAATCTCCACTTCTTCGCGCGAGAGTGCCTTGCGCGTGGCACGCAGCACCGACTCGGCCTCGACGCGGACCTCGGCTGCAAGGCGCGCCTCGATATCTTCTTCGGCGTGGTCGTAGGATGCCTCGAGCATCCGCTCGACTTCCTCGTCGGTGAGGCCCGAGCTTGGCTGCACTTCGATGGAGGCTTCCTTACCGGTGCGCAGCTCCTTGGCTGTCACATTCAGGATCCCGTTGGCATCGATCAGGAAAGTCACCTGGAGCTTCGGGATACCGGCGGGCATGGGTTCGATATCACGCAACTCGAAGCGCGCAAGCGAGCGACAGTCTTTCACCAGCTCGCGCTCGCCCTGGAGCACGTGGATGCTCACGTTCTTCTGCCCATCCACGCTGGTGGTGTAGATCTCATGCGCGCTGGCAGGAATGGTGGTGTTGCGGTGAATGAGCTTCTCGACGACGCCGCCCAGGGTCTCGATCCCCAGGGAGAGCGGGATGACGTCGAGCAGGAGTACATCCTCTCGACCGGTGGTGAGCACGTCGGCCTGAATGGAAGCGCCCAGCGCGACGACAGTATCGGGGTCCACCTGGTGGTGGAGCTCGGCGCCAAAGAAGTTGCCAACCAGCTCACGTACCAGCGGCACGCGGGTCGAACCGCCAACGAGCACCACATGCTCAAGTGACTTGATGTCGATGCCCGAATCGGCGACCGCCGACTTGCACGAGGCAATCGTCTTGTCGATAAACGGCCGGATCAGTTCTTCGAATTCCGAGCGGGTCACCTTGCGTGAGAAGTCCACACCGGCGGCGCTCTCCTTGACGGCAAAGGTCTCCTCTTTCGCCGAAGAGAGCACCATCTTCACGCGCTCGGCCTCGTGAATGATCGCGGCCTGTAAATTCCGGTTGCTGGAGAGATCGATGCCGATTTCAGCTCCGATCTTGTCCGCCAGTGCGCGGTCGAAGTCATCGCCGCCCAAAAGCGTATCGCCATGGGTGGAGAGCACCTCGAAGACGCCCTCGTTGAGCGCGAGGATAGAGATGTCAAAGGTGCCGCCGCCCAGGTCGTAGACGGCCACGTGGCCCTGCGCCTTGCGATCGAGCCCGTAGGCAAGCGCGGCGGCGGTGGGCTCGTTCAGAATGCGCAGCACGTTGAGCCCCGCGACCTTGCCCGCCATCTTGGTGGCCTGGCGCTGGGAATCGTTGAAGTAGGCCGGCACGGTAATGACCACGTCCTCGACGGGGGCGCCAAGCTGCTCGGTGCCGATCTCCTTGAGCCGTCGCAGAATCATCGCCGAGACTTCGACCGGGTTATAGCGATCCTCGCCCACGCGGAAGTAGGCCATTTCCTGGCCTTCCTCCCCGGGCTCAATATCGAAGGGGAGTTTCTCGCGAAGGTCTTCGACCTCATCGAATCCCTTGCCGATGAAGCGCTTGATCGAAAAGAGCGTGTGCTCGGGGTCGCGAACGCGCTCCTCACGCGCATCGCGCCCCACGCTGATGCGGCCTTTTTCGAAGTGCACCGCCGAGGGGAGAATTTTCTCACCTTCCTCGTCGGTCAGAATCTGGGGCACATCGTCCTTCACCACTGCGATGAGGGAGTTGGTCGTTCCAAGGTCGATGCCCACGGCCGGGGCCTTGGCCCGCACACCGCTGATATCAATTTGAATCGGTCGAATTTCAGCCATCACAAACTCTCAGTCTGCCACGCCGCCCGAAGCGGCCCGGCCGATGTTTTCTTCCATGCGGGCCAGATAACCCTCGAACTGACGTGCCTTTTGAAGCTCGCGGGCGAAGGCGCTCCGTTCTTCGATTCCCTCGCCGCGCGCACGCAGCTCCCCGAGTTTTTCGGCATCCCAGCGGGCCGCCAGCGCATCGAGTTTTTCCCGACTCTCCAAGCGCAAGCCCTCAAGGCGCGTCTTGAGCTTTTCAAGCGCCTGCGTATCACCCTCGGCAAGGGCTTCCTGCATCTCGAAGAACTCCTCGGCCAGCTCGACCGGCACGTTCTTCGAATCCGCGTCCCCAATTTCGAGCAGTTCTTTCTCGGTCTTGAAGAGGTAGCGCAGCCGCGCACCCGCATCACGCAGGGTGCGGTAGGATTTATTCAGCAGCGCCGAACGCTCCAGCGAGTAAGCGCTCGCCGGCTCTCCCGCATTGTGGAAGCGGTCCGGGTGAAGCTTTCGCGAGCGCGCGTGGAAGTCCCGCTGCAGCGTGGTGGCGTCGAAGTCCATGGACGCAGGAACGCCCCACAGTTCAAAGTAATCGGCATGCTCCGGCGCGGGCTGGGGCATCCCGCACTGGGCGCACACATCGTCGGAGAGCTGCAGCTCCGCCCCGCACTTCCAGCAGGGCGCCGCGCCGGCGGCACGGTCTATTGTCGCGGTCTCATTCATGGGCCGCTCAAAATTCCTCTGTCTGCTGAGAAACCCGCGTGCGGTGCCCGATTTTCGGGGCTGCAGCGCGGGTTCCTGGGTCGAAACGGATGCCGCCAAATCGGCGGCCGGAATCTGCTTACGCGGTAAACGACTGCCCGCAACCGCATTCGGCCTCGGCGTTGGGATTGCTGAAGGTAAAGCCCGTGCCGTTGAGAGAATCAACAAAATCGAGCTGCGTCCCGCGAAGATACAGCGCGCTCTTGGGGTCCATGAAAACCCGCACGCCGTTGATCAGGTAAATCTTGTCGCGCTTGCGCGAGGCCGACTCGAAAGCGAGCTTGTAGGAAAGCCCTGAACACCCGCCGCCGATGATGGCAACACGCAGGCCCGCTTCCTCGGGCAGTTTTTCCTGCTCGAACATGGCCAGCACCTGCTTGGCCGCCGAGTCGGTGAGCGTAATGGGCGCGTCGTCGGCCGGAAGAACCGGCTGGGCCTGTGGCTGTTGCTGTGTTGCTGCGCTCTGTGCGGTCATAACTGTCTCTCTCTAAACTCGCGCTGGTTGATCAGGCAGGATCGAGCTTCAGGCTTCCTTGGCCTGCGCCTCGCCCGCGCCCTGCTTCTTCTTGTAGTCCTCGATGGCCGCCTTGATGGCGTCCTCGGCGAGCACCGAGCAGTGAATCTTCACGGGAGGAAGCGCAAGTTCCTCGACGATGTCGGTATTCTTGATCTTCATTGCGTCATCGACGCTCTTGCCCTTGACCCACTCGGTGGCCAGCGAGCTCGAAGCGATCGCGCTGCCGCAACCGAAGGTCTTGAACTTCGCATCCTCGATGACGCCGTCCTTGATCTTGATCTGCAGCTTCATCACGTCACCGCACTCGGGGGCTCCGACCACGCCGGTTCCCACGTCATTGGCTTCCTTGTCGAGACTCCCCACGTTGCGGGGGTTCTCGTAGTGATCGATTACTTTTTCGCCATAGGCCATGATGCCACTCTCCTTGAAAATTCCGTGTTAGTGCGCTGCCCACTGGATGGACTTGAGGTCCACACCTTCCTGGGCCATTTCCCAAAGGGGTGAGAGATCGCGAAGGCGGTTGACCACCTTTACGACGACGTCACCCACATACTGGATGTCTTCTTTGGTCGTGAAACGTCCGGCGCCGAAGCGGATGGACGTGTGAGCCATTTCTTCCTCCACGCCAATGGCGCGAAGCACGTGCGAGGGCTCAAGCGAGGCCGAGGTGCAGGCCGAACCCGACGAGACGGCAATGCCCTTGAGCCCCATGATGAGAGACTCACCCTCAACATACGCGAAGGACACGTTGAGGTTGCCCGCCAGGCGCTGCGTGGGATGACCGTTGAGGTGGATCTCCGGAAGTTCCTTCTGGAGACGCTCCCAGAACCCGTGCATCAGCGTGCGCACGCGCTCTTCTTCGTCAACCATCACCCGGCCGGCTTTTTCTGCCGCCGCTCCGAGGCCCACGATGCCCGGCACATTGAGTGTGCCCGAACGCATGCCGCGTTCGTGGCCGCCGCCGTGGATGACCGGCGCAACGCGAACGCGCGGGCCCTTGCGCCGCACGTAGAGGGCGCCGATGCCTTTGGGGCCGTAGATCTTGTGACCGGAGATGCTCATCAGATCGATGCCCATCTCGCCCACGTCCATGGGAATCTTCCCGAAGGTCTGCGCGGCGTCGGAATGGAAGATGACTCCCTTGTTCTTGCAGATCGCGCCGATTTCCTTGAGCGGCGCGATGGTGCCGATCTCGTTGTTGGCCGCCATGATGGAGACGAGAACCGTGTCCTCGCGAATGGCATCCGTGAGTGCATTCAGATCCACGGTGCCGCTCTGGTCCACCGGCAGGTAGGTGACATCCCAGCCCTTCTTCTCCAGATACTTGCACGGGTCGAGAATCGCCTTGTGCTCGGTCTGGCAGGTGATGATGTGCTTGCCCTTTTTCTCATACATCTCGGCGATGCCGAGGATCGCCATGTTGTCGGACTCGGTGGCACCGCTTGTGAAGATGATTTCCTTCGAAGAACAGCCGATCAGCTTTGCTACCTGCTCGCGGCCCAGCTCGACGGCCTCTTCGGCTTCCCAGCCAAAGGAATGGCTGCGGCTCGCAGCATTCCCGAACTTCTCCGTGAAGTAGGGATACATGATGTCGAGGACTTCCGGGTCGACCGGGGTCGTCGCCTGGTAATCCATGTAGATCGGGAGTTTCACACTCATGGTTGCTTTGCTTCCTTGCGTTCTTTCGAGTTGATCGCGGCGCGCGCTACTTCGCGGCCACGGCACGTTGTTCTTCTTCGAGGCGCTCGATCTGTGCAAGCTGCACCGGAGCGCCCGAGGTGCGGAACAGGTCGGCCAGCGTGGTCTCCTGCAGCACCCGCATGATCTTTCGGTTGAGTTCCTGCATGGGGGTCATGATGTTGCAGCCTGTCACGGCGCAGGGCTGGCCCTCATCCTCGCGGGCGCACTCGATCATGCCGAGCGGCCCTTCGAGCGTCTCCAGGAAGTTGAACAGGGTAACCTCGTCTGGCTTTCGCGAAATGCGGTAGCCACCGGCTACGCCCTGGACCGAGTCAATGAGCTTGTGCTTCTTGAGCTTCTGCAGGATCTTCGAGACCAGCTCGTAGGAGATGCCGTACTGATCGGCAATCTCCCGGGCACTGGAGACCTCGGACTCGCCCTTGTGCGCCATGTGACGCAACGCGATAAGTCCGTAGTCCGTTTTTCTCGAAAACTTGAGCACGCTGTGCTTCTCCTGCTCGCTCTGAAACCGGCCCCTCAGGCCACCTGACCGGCCTTGCGGCCCTTCTGGTTCCCGGCTCGGATCAGGCATGCGCCTAATCCGACTTCCGGGGTCCGGTTTCGGCTTCAATATGCACTTCAAGCCCTGCACTGTCAAGATCGGACTAAAATAGTCGTATTAACGAAAGGGCACCGTGATTATTGGGAATTTTGAGAATGACGCGCTGAGTCACGTAAAATCGGACTTTTTTGTTCCTCGATTCGCGTCTCTGGCCTCCCCCAGCCCCTCGCCCGTCTTGCCCGTTGGGCTTTGGTGCTGCTACAAAGACCGCCCCTTGAGCGCCTCCGGGCCTCGCGGGGGGCGCCCGAAGGGACCGCTGCAGAGCCGGGCGAGAGTGGTGAAATTGGTATACACGCCAGATTTAGGATCTGGTGCCCTTGTGGCTTGCGGGTTCAAGTCCCGCCTCTCGCACCAGAGCGGCACGCCCCGGCATCAGAGCGCAAATAGTCGCGGCACAATTCAAAATAAAGGTTGCATGAAACGATGAAGGCAGAAGTTCAGGATCTGGGCAAACACGAGAAAAGCGTTCGGATCGAAATCCCGCAGGACAAGGTCGACCACGAGATCGGTCACACGATCGCCGATCTGCAGAAGAGCGCGCGTATCAAGGGATTCCGCGCCGGCAAGGCTCCCCAGAGCGTCATCGTGAGCATGTACCGCGAGCACATCGACTCCCATGCACGCGAGCACCTCATCCGGGAGAGCCTGCCCGAAGTGCTCGAAGAGAACTCCATCGTTCCCGTCTCCGAACCAGTGATCGACGCCGATCCCGTCACCAAGGGCCAGCCCTGGGTCTATACGGCGCGTTTCGAAGTGCAGCCCGAAGTGAAGGCCGAGAAATACAAGGGCCTGGAAATCGTTAAGAAGGTTGCGAAGGTCGCCGACGAAACCATCGACA
This sequence comes from Chrysiogenia bacterium, assembly GCA_020434085.1. Taxonomy (NCBI): domain Bacteria; kingdom Pseudomonadati; phylum Chrysiogenota; class Chrysiogenia; species Chrysiogenia bacterium. The sequence goes on from JAGRBM010000202.1 coordinate 10,052, forward strand.
AGCGCATCGAGCAGATGCGCGAGGAAAATGCACAGTACCGCGGCCTTGGCGATGACCACGAAGCCGACCTTGGCGACACGCTTTTCTGTTCCTTCCACGGCACCATCGGCGACCAGGAAGTTCACTCCCAGGAAAACGAGGACGCCCGCATCGAACTCGGACACGACGGCAACATCGAGGGTTTCGATGAGCGCCTCAAGGGCGTCAAAGCCGGTGAAGAGCGCCACATCGAGTATGACATGCCCGAAGAGACCAAGAACCCGGACCTCGCCGGCAAGCACGTTCATCTGCACGTCAACGTGAACTCCGTGCGCCGCAAGGAACTCCCGGCCGTGGACAACGACTTCGTGCTTGATCTGGGCATCGATGACGTTGAGAGCGTCGACGCGCTCAAGGCCCACATTCGTAAGCAATATGAAGAGCGCATCGAATCCGACGCCGCCGCGCGCCTTCGCGACGAGGCGGGCAAGGCACTGGCCGAAGCCAACGAGTTCGATATCCCCCCTTCGATGATCGACAACCAGACCCGCGCCATGCTGCGCCAGTGGCAGCAGCAGTTCCAGATGCAGGGCATCCCCTTCCAGATCAGCGGTCCCCAGGCCGATGAGATGCGCAAGGGAATGGAGGGCGACGCAAAGGTCGCCATCCAGCGCCACCTGCTCCTTGAGTCGGTCGCCAAGCAGGAGAACATCGACGTCTCCGACGAGGACGTCGAGGCCGAGATCCGCAAGGTTGCCGACGGTGCGGGACAACCCTACGACAAGGTGCGCGAGATTTACGAGAAGCAGGGAATGCTCGAGGGGCTCAAGGGTCAGCTCGCGCAAGAGCGCGCGCTTGATTTCGTTATCGAGCATGCAAAGGTGAGTGAAGAAGAGCTCACCGAGGACTCGGGTGAAGAGGCGGCGGAGTAATCTCCGGCGGGGCCGGGCCGCGCGCCCTGCCCCAACCTTGAAAAAATTTCGCCCTCACTGACGCACTGCGTAGTGCCATGGGACGCTCGGCGAGCCAAGCTACTTCCAAAGCGGTCGTTTCCTGCCCTGCAGGGGCCGCTGATCTGAAGGAGATGCCATGAGCGTCATCCCCATTGTCATCGAACAATCAGCCCGCGGAGAGCGGTCTTTCGACATCTATTCGCGCCTGCTGCGCGACCGGATCGTGTTTCTGGGTACCCAGATCGACGACCACGTCTCGAATCTGGTGACCGCCCAGCTCCTGTTTCTGGAGTCCGAGGACCCGGAAAAGGACATTTACCTCTATATTAACAGCCCCGGTGGCTCGGTCTCGGCCGGGATGGCCATCTACGACACCATGCAGTTCGTGGCCCCCGATGTCTCGACCATCTGCATCGGGCAGGCCGCCTCCATGGGCGCCTTCCTGCTGACCGCGGGCGCGCCGGGCAAGCGCATGGCCCTCCCCCACTCGCGGGTGATGATCCATCAGCCGCTTGGCGGCTTCCAGGGCCAGGCAAGCGACATCTCCATCCATGCCAAGGAAATCCTGCGCATCCGCGAGGAACTCAACCGGATTCTCTCGGATCGCACCGGAAAGAGCATGGAGCAGATCGAAAAAGATACCGACCGTGACTATTTCCTGAGCGCAGAAGAAGCGGTCAGTTATGGTATCATCGACAAAGTCGTCAAGACGCGGCGGGCTGCCCTCGAAAGCACCTCGGCGCAGGCAAAGAAACCGGCCTAGGAGCGGCAGACCGCGCCGGCATGAGGGTCCCGGCGCGCGGCACAACACCCGGAGGAAAGCGTGGACAAGGACAGAAGCGACAAGCGCGGGAATGAGAACCTGACGTGCTCGTTCTGCGGCAAGAGCCAGCGAGAGGTCAAAAAGCTGATCGCGGGCCCGAATGTCTACATCTGCGATGAGTGCATCGAGCTCTGCAACGACATCATCGCCGAAGAGTATGAGAACGAGAAGTCCGTACGCGATCGCAAGACGCGGCTTCCTGCTCCCATGGAGATCAAGTCAACCCTCGACGACTACGTGATCGGCCAGTACTACGCCAAAAAGATCCTCTCGGTAGCAGTGCACAACCACTACAAGCGAATCGATTCCAAGCTCAACAGCGGCGAGGTCGAGCTGCAGAAGTCCAACATTCTGCTGATCGGCCCCACCGGTAGCGGCAAGACCCTGCTGGCGCAGACCCTGGCGCGCACCCTGGACGTGCCCTTCGCCATGGCGGACGCGACGACGCTGACCGAAGCAGGCTACGTGGGCGAGGACGTTGAGAACATCATCCTCAACCTCTACCGCAATGCAGGCGAAGATCCCGAGCGCACCATCCGCGGCATCGTCTACATCGACGAGATCGACAAGATCTCGCGCAAGGCGGAGAACCCCTCCATCACCCGCGACGTTTCCGGTGAGGGCGTGCAGCAGGCGCTGCTCAAGATCATCGAGGGCACCTTGGCCAATGTGCCGCCCAAGGGCGGGCGCAAGCATCCGCAACAGGATTTCCTGCAGATCGATACCACGAACATCCTGTTCATTTGCGGCGGCGCCTTCCACGGACTCGACGAGATCATCCAGCGCCGCGTCTCCCAGAAGGCGATCGGCTTCGGCTCCGACATCGATCCCGATGTTGGCAAGAAGAACATCGGCGACACCTTGCAGATGGTGGAGACCGAGGACCTGCTCAAATACGGGTTGATCCCCGAATTTGTCGGTCGCCTGCCGGTAATCGCCACGCTCCATGAGCTCGACGAGGCAGCGCTCATCCGCATCCTCACCGAGCCCAAGAACGCAATCATCAAGCAGTATAAGAAGCTCTTCGAGATGGAGGGCGTCAACCTGCAGTTCACCGACGGTGCCTACCGCGCCATTGCAGAGGAAACCATCGAGAAGAAGAGCGGCGCACGCGGCTTGCGCAGCATTCTCGAAACCCTGATGCTCGACATCATGTACGAGATCCCCTCGCGCAAGGACATTCAGGAAGTCATCGTCAACGAAGAGGTCGTACGCAAGAAAGAGGCACCGCTACTGGTGCTGGAGAAAGAATCTGCGTGAAACCCGGCACTTTGGTCACTTGATTCAACCCCCGAAAGCCTCTCATACTCTTGTATGAGAGGCTTTCGCGCTTTTGAGGGGTCTTCGCTTCCCGGCTCTGGGCGCGGCTTTCCGCCCCGCACGCCAGGCTGATGGCGCAACGGAAAGGCAACACCATGTTCTTCAAGACAGACGACGAAAACGGAAAAACCGGCGGTAGCGCAGGCGGTGAAACATTCACCATACCCCTGCTTCCGCTGCGCGACATCATCATCTTCCCGCACATGGTGGCTCCGCTCTTTGTCGGCCGCGAAAAAAGCATCGCCGCCCTCGAAGAGGCCATGCGACGCGACAAGCAGATCCTGCTGACGGCGCAGCGCAAGGCCAAGACCAACGATCCGACTTCCGACGACATCTATGAAGTTGGCACGGTCGCCACCATCATCCAGCTCCTGCGCCTGCCCGACCGCACGGTAAAGGTCCTGGTCGAAGGCAAGAAGCGCGGTCGCATCCTGCGCTACCTGCCCAACGACAAGCACTTCCTGGTCGAGGCTGAGGAAATTCCCGAAGCGCTCGACCCGACGACGGAAACCTCCGCACTCGTGCGTAGTGTGAAGACCGCATTCGAGCAGTATGTGAAGCTCAACAAGCGCATCCCGCCCGAGATGCTGATGAGCGTCTCGCAGATCGAGGAGCCCGAACGGCTCTCCGACACCATCGTAACGCACCTGCTGCAGCTCAAACTGGGCGACAAGCAGGAACTGCTCGAAGAGGCCGACGCCAGCGTGCGCCTCAGCACCATTCTCGAAAAACTCACCGAAGAGATCGAGATCCTCAAGGTCGAGCGCTCCATCAAATCACGCGTGAAGAAGCAGATGGAGAAGACCCAGCGCGAGTATTATCTTAACGAGCAGATGCGCGCGATCCAGAAGGAACTGGGTGACCGCGACGAGTTCAAGAACGAGTTCTCGGAGATCGAGGACAAAATCGCGCAGAAGGAACTCTCCGAGGAAGCGCGCGGCAAGGTCACCAAGGAGCTCAAGAAGCTCAAGATGATGTCGCCCATGAGCGCTGAAGCGACAGTGGTGCGCAACTACATTGACTGGATCGTCTCCATCCCCTGGAGCGAGTTCAGCGAGGACAACCTCGATCTCAAGCATGCCCAGGAAATTCTCGATGCCGACCACTACGGCCTCAAGAAGGTCAAGGAACGCATCGTCGAGTATCTGGCCGTGCTGCAGCTCGTCCAGAAAATGAAGGGCCCCATCCTCTGTCTCGTTGGGCCCCCGGGTGTGGGCAAGACCTCGCTCGGCAAGAGCATCGCCCACGCGCTTGGTCGCGAGTTCGTGCGCATCTCGCTGGGGGGCGTGCGTGACGAGGCCGAAATCCGCGGTCATCGCCGCACCTACATTGGCGCTATGCCGGGCAAGATCGTGCAGGCCATGAAGAAGGCCGGCACCTCCAACCCGGTGGTGTTGCTCGACGAGATCGACAAAATGAGCAGCGACTTCCGCGGAGACCCCTCCTCGGCCATGCTCGAAGTGCTTGATCCCGAGCAGAACAGCACCTTCAACGACCACTACCTGGACATGGATTACGACCTCTCCCGGGTCATGTTCATTACGACTGCCAACTCCATGCAGACCATTCCGGCACCGCTGCTTGACCGCATGGAACTGATCCGCCTTCCGGGCTACACCGAGGAAGAAAAGCTCGAGATTGCCCGGCGCCACCTGGTTCCCAAGCAGATCACCGAGCACGGCCTGAGCGAGGAAAACGTGAGCTTCAACCGCGGCGCACTCACCAGCATCGTGCGCGAATACACCCGCGAAGCCGGCGTGCGCACCCTGGAGCGTGAGATCGCATCCGTCTGCCGCAAGGCAGCCAAGGACGTCGTTGTCTCCGGCGACCCCAAGAAGAAGATTCAGGTCAACAAGCAGCTCGTCGGCAAGTATCTGGGCGTCTACAAATACCGATACGGCGCCATTGAAGAGGCCGATCAGGTCGGTATCACCACGGGCCTCGCCTGGACCGAAGTCGGCGGCGAGATCCTCACCGTCGAAGTGGCCATCGTCCCCGGTAAGGGCAAGGTCACGATCACCGGCAAGCTCGGCGACGTGATGCAGGAATCGGCGCAGGCCGCCCTTTCCTACGTGCGCTCGCGCGCCGAATGGCTGGGCCTCGATGACGAGCTCTTCCAGCAGGTAGACCTCCACATCCACGTGCCCGAGGGCGCCACGCCAAAGGACGGCCCCTCGGCGGGCATCGCGCTGGCGACCAGTATTTCCTCGGCCTTTACCAAGATTCCCGTGCGCGCCACCGTCGCGATGACCGGCGAGATTACCCTGCGCGGGCGCGTACTGCCCATCGGCGGCCTCAAGGAGAAACTCATCGCCGCCCATCGAAGCGGTATCGAGCGAGTGCTGATTCCCAAGGACAATGCCAAGGATCTGGCCGACGTTCCCAGGAAAATCCTCTCGAAGCTGGAGATCAAGCCGGTCGAGCACATGGACGAAGTCATCGCCCTGGCGCTCACCGCGCTGCCCGTCGCGCTGCCCAAACCCGCCGAGCCGGCCAAGGCCCAGGGCGAAGGCGAAGGCACACTGACCACGCATTAAGCCGCACCGCGGCAGAAAAGGCCCGTTTGCCCGGCAAACGGGCCTTTTTTGTGCCTGCTCGCTTTGTCATGGGCGGCGATTCTTCCCTATACTGCCTTTTGAATCACGCTGGGGACACAAGTGAACGAAGCACATGGGCGAGAAGACAGTACTCGTAGTTGAGGACGATCGCCTGACGCGTAACGCGATTGCGGAGGGTCTGCACGACCTTCCCTATCAGGTAATCTTTGCCTCCAACGGCACGGAAGCTCTCGAATTTTTCGAGTCCGAGGGCCCCGATGCTGTGATCGTTGATGTACTCTTGCCCAAACTCAGTGGATTCGAAGTCTGCGAGCGGATTCGCAAGACTCACCCGGATCTTCCAATCATCTTCATCAGCGCCGTCTACAAGTCACTGGCCGTCCAGAACGAAGCCAAATCCAAGTACGGCGCCAACGAATTCCTGACCAAACCGCTCAACATCAACCTGTTGCGCGAGAAGCTCGGAAAATACGTTGCACCCAACTCGGCCCCGCCCGTGGCAGAGCAGCCCGACGAGGAAACGGAGGTTTCCGAGCCAAACCGGGAAGTCGACGGGGATCTGGCCAAGGAAGCGCTTGCGGCAATTTTCTTCAAGATCTTCCGTTTCCAGGAAACCGGCACGCTGCACCTGCAGAAGGAAAAGGTTAAGAAGACCATCCTCTTCGAGCACGGCCATCCGGTGCAAACCCAGTCGAACCTGCTCATGGAGACGCTGAGCAGAATCCTGCTCTCGCGCGGCGCGCTCAATCAGCAACAGCTCGAGGACACGCGCCTCATCGCCAAGCAGCGCGGCAAGCTCCACGGCCAGGTGCTCACTGACCTGGGCCTCATCACCCCAAAGGCGCTCGAAGACACGCTCGTGTTCCAGCACGAAGAACGGCTGCTCAACGCTTTCGCCTGGACAGAAGGGCATTTCGTTTTCGTTCGCGGCGCGACCCTGGACGACGAAGCCATTCGCCGCCAGGTCGATTTTCCCAGGGTCTTTATGCTGGGCGTGCTGGAGCGAATGCCCTTTGAAGCCATCCGTGACCGCATGGCACCGCTGGCCACCCACAAGGTCGGCTGGCAGCCTGAACCCCATGAGCCACTCGCGGCATTCGCACTCGAAACTGAGCAGCGCCAGATGCTCTCCCACATCGACGGGCAGAAGACACTCAAGGAGCTTCTGAAAGACTCCGCCCAGCCCGACCACCTCCTGCGCCTGATCTACGGCCTCGTCGTTGCGAGTTCCCTCGCTATCGCCGAGAAGCTCAGCGAACGCGAGCTGGAAGCCACCGCCGCAATCCGCGATGAGATCAGCCATGCCAGGGACGTCGAGAGCGCGCCGCAAATCGACGAGGAGTTCAGCCTCGTTGAACAGATCGCCAAGAAATACACCACGCTGCACACCGACAACTATTTCGAGATGCTCGAAGTCGGCGAGGATGCGAGCGAGAAAGAAATTCGTCAGTCCTACTTGCGTCTGTCAAAACTCTACCACCCCGAAAAAGTCGGTGCCGCTGTCGACAGCGAGTCTCGTGACATGGTCGAGGAAATCTACGTCAAGATCACCACAGCGTATGAAATTCTTTCCGACGAAGATGACCGTGAGGAATACCTCTCGGAACTCCATGCTTCCTGAGCCCCTTTGATCCGCCCCCTGCCCGACTAGACTGCGGAGACTTCACGGCATACTGGAGCCGCTGCCATGAGCACCGACATCAATCCCAATCTCAAAGTAGTCGTCGTCGATCTCGACAAGACCCTCGTGAAGGGCAGCCTGAACCTCATTCTGGCCAAGTCCGAGGCACGCGGAATGACGGCACTGAAGATGATCCCCAAGCTTGTAAAGCTCACGGTCTCCGCTCCGGGCAATCCCGATCTGGCCGGACAGATGATCGACGTGGGCAGCGGGCTGTTCGTTGGGAAGAGAGAGGACGAATTTCTCGCCCGTCTGGAAAAGACCTACCGTGACATCAAACCACGTCTGTTCGCTCACATGCGAAAACGCATCATCGACCACAAGCAGGCAGGCGCGAAGATCTGGCTGGCCGGCCCGGCGCCGCAGCAACTTGTCGATATCTTTGCCAAAGACCTGGGCGCCGACCGTGCTTTCGGGGTTCGCATGGTCAAGGACTCAAAAGGCCGGCTCACCGAGCAGGTCGAGGAGCCGCTCGTCTACCGCGAGGGCAAGCGCGACGCCGTACTGGCCGCGCTCAAGGACGAGGGCGTTGATCCAAAGGACGTGCGCTTCTACTCCGACAGCATCTCGGACGTGCCCCTCCTCGAAGCCGTGGGAGAGCCCGTGTGCACCAACCCCTCCGACGAGCTACGCGCCGAAGCGAAAAAACGCGGCTGGCCCATCGAGGAATACCACGAGACCATGGGCTGAGTCCGCTATCCCGTCCGCATCATCTCCGAAACCCGTTCGGCAAAGACCACGCAGCACAGGTACGTATTGCCGCGAATGATCCGCGGCATCGCGCTGGCATCCACGACGCGGAGCCCCTCCAGCCCGTGCACGCGGCACTGGGAATCCAGCACTGAGCTTCCCTCGTGCGCACCCATGGCGCAGCTTCCCACCTGGTGAAAATAGCTGATCGTGTTCGTCCGCTTGGCCAGACGCGTGCGCGCCGGTGTGGAGAGCGCAAAGGGCGGCGAGAGACGCCGTGCGCCCCAACTCCGAAACGCGCGCGTCCCCTCCCAGGCTTCGACCTTGCCCGCGATGGCATGCAGGTCCCGCAGGTCTTCGGGGTCGGTAAGGAAGTTGAGGTCCAGCCCCGGCGCGGCCTTGGGACTTCCCGAGCGGAGGAACACCCGACCGCGCGTCCTGGGCTGGAGCTGGAAGGCATAGACATGCACAAGTGTGCCAAGGCCCGGCGCACTTCGAATCGGGCAGGCGAAGATGTGGAAGTCGACCTCGCCACTGCCGTACAGGTCGCCCATCCAGACCACTTTCGCGGGCGAGCCCCGAAGCGGCCCCTCGTGCGGCGCGCGATAGAGTAGCGAGATCCCGACATGGTCTTGCAGGTTCTCGCCCACAGCGGGCAGGTCGTGCTTGAGCGCAATCCCCTGCGCGCGAAGCTGACCTGCCGGCCCGATCCCTGAGAGCAGCAGCAGCTTTGGCGACTCAAAGGCCCCGCAGCTCAGGATGACCTCGCTGCCGCGAATCTGCTCGCCGCCCATGAGTTCCACGCCGAGCGCGCGCCGTCCCTCCACCAGCACCCGTGCCACCGGCGCATTCGTTCGAATCGTCAGGTTCTCTCGGGACCGAACGTCGGACGTGAGATAGGCCTGGCTGACGGTGAGCCGCTGTCGGCCGTCCTCCTGAACGGTTCCGGGAAAGACACCGACGCCTGGAAGCGTGTCACGGTTGTTGACGTCCTCGCTGACCGACTCCCCCAGTTCGCGCGCCCCCTCCAGCAGCACTTTGTGGCAACGGGCAAACTCAGCAGCCTTCCAGCGGCGCAGGGTGAGTGGCCCGCTTCCGCCATGGAGCGAATTTTCTCCGAAATCGAGGTCCGTCTCGGCGCGCTTGAAGGAGGGAAGCAATTCGTTCCAGGACCAGCCATCGCACCCCAGCGCCGCCCATGAGTTGTAGTCCTCGGGCTGGCCCCGCACGGCCGCCAGAAAGTTCACCGCGGATGTCCCACCCAGCACATTGCCGCGGATCATGGGCGTGGGCAGCAGGTTTCCGCGCATTCGTACGAGCTGCCGCCGGGAATGGCGTGCCTGAAGGATCTCGTCCCAGAGCCGATGCGGCGTGCGAATGGATGTGGGATAGGCTGCGTCGTCGGCGCCTGACTCCAGGAGCAAAACCGAGCACCCGGCATCCTCACTCAGCCGGGCGGCAAGCACAGCTCCGCTGGTGCCACCACCGACGATGATGACGTCGTGTTTCATGACCCCTCCGCCTTTGCCCCCGGCGTCCAGGTTGTCCGTGAAAGCCCGCCGCAGCCAGTCGGCGGGATAGTCTTTGGATGCCCTCTAGCCCAGAATCGTTGCCCGAATCCAGCGGAGCGCCTCGATCTGGCGCACGCCGTACCAGCAGAAATAGGTGCCATCAACGAGGTAGACCCGCCCCATCCGCGCTGCCGGTATTTCCTCGTGGTCGAGAAATTCGTTGCGATGCTTGAGCTCGAAGGGATAAGGCTCGCTCGAGAGATAGATTACCTCGGGCGCGCGCTCAGTCAGTTCCTCAAAATTCGTTTCGGGGTAGCGCTCTTCACGATCCCCGTAGACGTTCTCCATCCCGGCCAGCTCCAGCGCGTCGTGGATATAGGTGTCGCGATTGATGCTCATCCACGGGTCTTTCCAGATAAAGTAGGCCGCGCGCCGCTTTCGCCCGTAACGCGCGGCCAGTTCCTTGATGGCCGCAATTTCCATCTCGATGGTGCGGGCCATCACTTCAGCCTTCTCTTCGGTCCCGGTCAGCCTTCCCAGCGCCCGGATGAGCCCTGGTCCGTCGTCCACCTTGCGGGCGAAATCCTCGTAAACCGGTGCGATCTCCCGTAGGGCCGCAACGTCCTCCGGGCGGTTCTCCTCGGTGTTTACCAGGATGAGGTCGGGCTTGAGAGCGGCGATGGCTTTGAGGTCAGGGTTCTTCGTTCCGCCCACCGTCGGCACGACATTAACCTCGTCCACCGGCCGGTCGCAGTAGCGCGTCCGGCCCGCGATGCGCTCCTTGATGCCCAGCGCGAACAGGGTCTCCGTCACGCTCGGCACCAGCGAGACAATGCGCGCCGCGGGGGCGCTGAGTGCCACTTCTTTTCCTGCGTCGTCGGTGAGGGTGATCATCCCCGAAGTCTACCCAACAAAAAGCCGCCGCGCGGCCAAAAAAGAGGCGCGGCCTTCCCCGGCCGCGCCTCTCCCCCTGGCCCCTCTTCCCGCAGCGTGTCAGTCGTCCTGCTCCATCATGTCGACGGCGCTCTGGATGACGTCGTGCTGCGGGAGATTGGTCTCGTCGTAATGCTTTTTCTCACCGGCCGCTTCGGCCCGGTCAATCTTCTTGTAGAGCCCCACGCGAAGGAGCTTCATGATGCGGGTGATCTCGTCGGTGATCGTCTGCGTGGCGGTGTTGATCTTGAGAACGGCAGCGTAGTTACGGTTGGCTGCGATTGCCGGATTCTTCTCGCCGAGCTGGGCGAAACGACGCTGGGCTTCCCTGAAGCGCTTGCCCTCGGGATCCATGATCGCCTGCACGCGCCCGAACAGGTCGCTGAGCGCGACCGTGGCCCAGGCCATGCCGGAGATCAGGGTGGGATCGCTCATCGTCTTGAGGAAGCCCCGCACCCCCATGGGCTCGGTTTCCACGTCGCCATATTTCTCGCACAGGTAGAAATCCATGGCGATATGGCGCGACTCGTCCTGATTGACCTTCTCGATAACAGCGCGGCTGAGCGGATCGTCGATGTAATCGTTGACCGAGCGAAGCAGCGCCACGTCGAGCACCAGCTCCCCGGCGGTCACCATCGCCGAGGCAAATTCGGGGCTGATGTCCTTGATCATCGTGCTCATCGAGCGCACGAAACGAACAAGGTTCCGGTCAGGGGTGTAGATCTTGTAGTTGTTCTGGTTGAAGTAGTTTGAGAGCCGGAACATCGCCTCGGCGTGCCGGACCTCGTCATCGTAGAAGGTCTTGAAGATCTCGCGCTCGAGCGGGCTGTCGGCCTTTTTCGAGAATTCCAGGAAGGCCAGCGCTGCGATGCGCTCGACATAAATCAGGTTGGTAAACTGATTGCAGGCCTCGACTTCGTCAAAGCGCGAAAGTGGCGCGGGCTTTGCGTGCCAGTCGAAGGCATCGATGTCCCACTGCCCGCCCTGGCAGCGCTCGAGCATGCGTTCAAGATTGAGTGCCATGGTTTGATCCTCAGTTACTCTCTTCAAGCATGTCGACGGCCGTCTTGATGACGTCGTGGCCCTGCGCACCGGGAGCGAGATCCTCGGCACTGCGCTTCCACTTCTCGCCGGAGGCCTCGGCCTTGCGAATCTCGCGAAAGAGCCCGAGGTTCAAAAGCTCCATCACCCGCGAGAGTTCGAGCCCGCCGGCGGCCACCACGTTCGAGAGATTGAGAATCACCTGGTAGTTGCGGTTGCGGGCAATGGCCTTGTTGCGCTTGCCCAGCAGGGCGAAGCGGCCGGCTGCTTCCTGGAAGCGCTTGCCACCGGGATCCATGATGCCGGCCACGCGGCCGAAGAGCGTGCCCAGCGCGATGAGCGCCCAGGCCATGGCACCAAAGAGATTCCGGTCACCGAGCAGCGCTACCAGCTCGCGCGGGCTGGCGCGGCGCTGCTCGCGCTCACCGTATTTCTCGGTCAGGTAGAAATCCATCGCGATGTGGCGCGACTCGTCCTGATTGACCTTCTCGATCACCGCGCGGCTGAGCGGATCTTCGACATAGTCATTGACCGCGCGAAGCAGCGCCACGTCGAGCACCAGCTCCCCCAGGGTCACCATCGCCGAGGCGAACTCGGGGTTGATGTCCTTGATCGTGGTGGTGATGGTGCGGACGAACTGCACGAGCGCCGGGTCGGGTGTGTAGA
>JAGRBM010000203.1 GCA_020434085.1 Chrysiogenia bacterium
AGGCTTCGAGTTCGGTGATGTCGGCCTCGTCGAACTGCGTAACATGCGGAATGTTGAGCCAGCTCCGGTGCAGGTTGCGGCCGGAAACCTTCTGAATCTTGGTGAGCGGCTGGGTCTCGATCTCGCCGAACTGGGTGAAATCGACCTCGGGAATGGGCGGGGTCTTCCACCGGCTGCCCGGGCGCTTGCCCGCAACCGAGAGGGCGTGCTTCACAAAATTCTGCACGTCGTCCTTGAGGATGCGTCCCTTGCGCCCGGTGCCGGGGACCTCGGCCAGATTCACGCCGAGCTCGCGCGCAAAGCGCCGCACCGAGGGGGAAGCGTGGGGGTGCTTTGCCCCCTCCGCGAGCTCCGGCGTTTCCTCGGGCTCATCGTCCTCGACGGTTTCCTCGTCTGCGGCCTTCGCAGGCGCCGCGGGTTTGGGGGCTTCCTTTGCCGCGGGCTTCGTCTCTTTTTTGGGAGCCGGCGCAGGCGCAGCCTCTTCGATCTCGCCGGTTACTTCCATTACTGCGATGGGTGAGCCCTTGGAGACGTGGTCGCCCACCTTCACCTTAAGCTCCTTCACCACGCCCCCATAGGGCGCGGGAATGTCCATGCTCGCCTTGTCGCTCTCAAGCACGACGAGGCCCTGGTCGGCCTTGATCTCATCGCCGACGGCAACGAGCAGCTCGATCACCTCGACGCTCTCAAACTCGCCGATGTCGGGTACCTGGATTTCCTTGAGTGCCACGATGTCTCTCTCCGCTCTCAGACCGTCCACGGCAGGGGTTTATCGGCATCGATACCGAACTTCTCGAGGGCCTGGATCACCTTCGAGGGCGGGATCGCCTCTTCATCGGCCAGGCTCTTGAGCGCGGCCAGCGTGACCCAGCGATGGTCGACTTCAAAGAAGTCGCGCAGTGCCTCGCGCGTGTCGCTGCGTCCGAATCCGTCGGTGCCCAGTACCCGGTAGTTGCCCGGCACGAAAGCGCGCACGCGGTCGGCATGCAGGCGCACGTAGTCGGTCGCCGCAACGACCGGGCCCTTGCGTCCCTCCAGGCATTTCGTGATGAAAGGCACCCGCGGCGTCTCCGCCGGGTGCAGCAGGTTCCAGTGCTCGCAGTCCAACCCGTCGCGGCGCAGCTCGGGGAAGCTCGTCACGCTCCAGACGTCGGCGGCAACGCCGAAGTCCTTCTCCAGTGTCTCGGCCGATTTGAGCACCTCGCGCAGGATGGCGCCGCCACCGAAGAGCTGCACGCGCGGTGCGTCGGCCGCGCCCTTGCCCTCGCGCAGCAGGTACATGCCCTTGACGATGCCTTCTTCCGCGCCCCTGGGCATTTCGGGGTGGTGGTAATTCTCGTTGAGCAGCGTGATGTAATAGAAGACATTCTCCTGCTCCTTGTACATCCGGCGCAGGCCGTCGTGCATGATCACGGCAAGCTCGTAGGCGTAGGTCGGGTCGTAGGCGATGCAGTTGGGGATCGCCGCTGCGAGCAGGTGGCTGTGGCCGTCCTGATGCTGGAGCCCCTCGCCGTTCAGGGTCGTCCGTCCCGAGGTGCCGCCCAGCAGGAAGCCGCGCGCCTGGATATCGCCGGCCGCCCAGAGCAGGTCGCCCACGCGCTGGAACCCGAACATCGAGTAGTAGATGAAAAACGGGATCATGTTCACACCGTAGTTGGCGTAGGCGGTGCCCGCAGCGATCCACGAGCAGGTGGCGCCCGCCTCGTTGATGCCTTCCTGCAGGATCTGTCCGGCGCGGTCCTCGCGGTAATACATGATCTGGTCGTGATCGACGGGCTCGTAGAGCTGCCCCTCACTGGCGTAGATGCCGAGCTGGCGGAACAGGCCCTCCATGCCAAAGGTGCGCGCCTCATCGGGAACGATCGGGACGAGGTGTTTGGCCAGTACCTTGTCGCGGGTCATCTGGCTGAGCATGCGCACGAAGGCCATGGTCGTCGAAAATTCGCGATCGCCCGAGTCCTTCAACTGAATGTCGAAGATCTCAAGCCCGGGAACCTCCAGAGGCTCGGTGCGGTTGCGGCGCTGCGGAACAAAGCCGCCCATCTCCTTGCGGCGCTCGTGGAGATACTGCATCTCCTGCGAGTCGTCGGCGGGCTTGTAAAAAGGCGCTTCGAGAATCTCGTCGTCGGAAATGGGAAGCCGGTAGCGGTCACGAAAGGCCTTGAGCGCTTCCTCGCCGAGCTTCTTGATCTGGTGCGTGGGGTTCTGTCCCTCGCCCGCTTCGCCCATGCCGTATCCCTTGACCGTCTTGGCCAGGATGCAGGTGGGCTGGCCCTCATGGGAAGTCGCCTCCGCGTAGGCGGCATAGACCTTCTGGGGGTCGTGACCGCCGCGGTTGAGTTTTTTGATGTCCTGGTCGGTCAGGTTGGCGACCATCTCGCGCAGCTTGGGGTGTTTGCCGAAGAAGTGCTCGCGGCTCCACGCCCCGTCGCGCACGGCGTAGTTCTGGTAGTCGCCATCGACCGCTTCTTCCATGCGCTGGACGAGCAGGCCGTCCTTGTCCTTGGCGAGCAGCTTGTCCCACTGGTCACCCCAGATGACCTTGAGCACATTCCAGCCCGCGCCGCGGAAGACGCCCTCGAGTTCCTGGATGATCTTGCCGTTGCCGCGCACGGGACCGTCCAGGCGCTGCAGGTTGCAGTTGATGACGAAGATGAGGTTGTCGAGCTTCTCGCGCGCCGCCAGCGAAATGGCGCCGAGCGCTTCGGGCTCGTCCGTCTCGCCGTCGCCGAGGAAGGCCCAGACCTTCGCCTTGCTCGCGGGGATGATGCCGCGATGCTGGAGATACTTCATGAAGCGCGCCTGGTAGATCGCCTGAAGCGGGCCGAGCCCCATGCTCACCGTGGGGAACTGCCAGAAATTGGGCATCAGCCAGGGGTGCGGGTACGAGGAAAGGCCCTTGCCGCTGGCTTCCCGGCGGAAGCGGTGCAGGTCGTCCTTGGTGAGGCGCCCCTCGAGGTAGGCGCGCGCATACATGCCTGGCGAGCCGTGGCCCTGGAAGAAGATAAAGTCCTCGCCGTCGGGATGATCGGCCCCCTTGAAGAAGTGGTTGTAGCCGACATCGTAGAGCGTCGCCGATGAGGCGAAGGTCGCGATGTGACCGCCGATACCCGCGTGGTGACGGTTGGCCTGCACCACCATGGCCATGGCGTTCCAGCGCATGTAGGAGCGGATGCGGTACTCCATCTCCGGATCGCCGGGGTTGCGCTTCTCTTCATTCACGTGAATCGTGTTGAGGTAGGCCGTCGTCGCCTTGTAGGGAAGCTGCGCGCCGCTGCGACGCGCCTTGTCGATGAGCGCCTCGATCAGATAGTGCGCGCGCTCGACGCCCTCGGCTTCCAGCACGGAATCGAGCGCGTCGATCCATTCCTCGGTCTCTTTCGGGTCGATGTCACCCCTGTCGCTCATGCGCATCCTCTTGGCAAAATTTGTTGGCGGCGAGTCGTGCCGTGGGCCCCTCCCGGCGGGCGCAGGCAGGCACTGAGCCGGGCTCAGCGATGCGTCGATTATTCCACGTCGGGAGCCAATTGTTTAGTGGGAATGTCTTTGCGCGCGCGAAGCGTTCAACGCATTGCGCCGCGGCCCGCGTCCCCCAGGGACGAACGCGGTTTTACTGAATCGTCACTCAGTTGAGCCCGGATCGAAGACATGGCGCTCGGCATGATAGGAGCTACGCACCAGGGGCCCGGCATCCACGACGCGGAATCCCATGGCCAGTCCCTCTTCCTTGAGGGCGGCGAACTCGTCCGGGCTGACCCAGCGCTTTACCGGGTGGTGCTCTTTCGAGGGACGCAGGTACTGGCCCAGCGTCACAATGGACACCCCGTTAGCGCGAAGCTCGCGCATGGCGGCGAGCACTTCCTCATCGCTCTCTCCCAGCCCCAGCATGATGCCCGACTTGGCCACCAGGCCCGCCGCGCTGGCGCGGCGCAGAATCTCCAGTGATCGATCGAAACGCGCAGCCGAGCGCACCTGGCTCTGCAGGCGCTCCACCGTTTCCAGATTGTGGGAGAAAATATCGGGACGCGCGGCAAACACAAGGTCCTGCGCCCCATGGTCGCCGCCGAAGTCGCCGGTGAGCGTCTCCAGCGTCAGGCCCGGGCAGCGCGCGCGAATCTCACTGATCGTCTCTGCC
>JAGRBM010000204.1 GCA_020434085.1 Chrysiogenia bacterium
GCGAGACCAAGGGCCTCTGGGACAAGGTGCAGCTCCTGCTGGCGCTCCATCGCTACGTCGACGAGTTCATCGCGCTCAAGGTCGACATGGTGGTCTTTGTCGGCACGCCCGCGACCGAATACGGGGCCGCACGTGCCGCCGACGCGGGGCTGCCCGTGATGTTCGTGGGCGTGTCCATGCCGGCAGCCATCGACGAGATCGAAAAGGGCTGGATCACCGGCGCAAGCACCTATGTGGAGCCCGACCGCATTCTCAACCTGGTGCGGGCCCTGCTTCCGAAAGCCAAGCGCCTGGGCTTTGCGCTGAGTCCCGACCCCAACGCGCAGAAACTGGTGGACGAGTTGCGTCCGCTGGCGGAGAGCCGCGATTTCACCGTCGATGCGTTCGATGTCGATTCCAATGCCGATTCGCACAAGGCGGCAAAGCACTTCCTGGAAACCCGCCCGGACGTGTTTCTCATCCTGCCCGACACGTGGATCGGGCGCGACGATTTCGTCAATGCCGACGTCTTCCGCAACGACATGCTCGGGCCCGCGAAGATCCCCACGGTCTCGCTCGTATTCGAGGCCTTCGACCTCTATCCCGATGTGGTCGCGGTATCACTGGGCATCCCCTTCGAGACAAGCGGACGCATGGGCGCGCCCATTTTCGACCAACTGGTGAACGGCAAAGCGCCCAGACAAGTCCCCATCGCATATCCGTCCAAGAGCGATATTCGCGTCCATGTCCAGACCGCCCGCCAGACCGGCATTGAAGTCACAGGCAGCCTGCTCAAGCTGGCCACTGAGGTGGCCGAGTAAGTTGTATTACGAGGAACTGCTCTCCCGCGGCTTCGAGCCCCGGGCCTCGCTGGCGCCGGTGGGCGCTGCTCACTACACTCCCAGTCCATGAGCGCTGAGACAGATCCCAAAGACGACATCGAGGCAAAGGCGCGGCGCCTTGATCCCGAGCTCGAAAAGGATCTCAAGATCCTGGGGCTGGGCCCGGGCGGCCAGCGCGCGCCGCGTCCGAAGAAGCGGCGCGTGAGCTCGTGGATGGTGCTGCTGGCGCTTGCCGTGCTGGTGGGCGGCGCGCTGTGGGTGCGCAAGAAGCTCGAACCGCCGAAGGTCACGCTCACGCCGGTGAGCCTGCGCGAGGTGGGCCTTCCCGAGGTGAGCCTCACCGCCGCCGGGTATCTGGTGGCCAAACGCCAGATCACGGTGAGCAGCAAGGCGCAGGGGCGCCTCATCGAAATGGCGGTGGAGGAAAACCAGCAGGTCAAAGAGGGTGACCTCATCGGTCGCATCGAAAACGACGAGCAGGAAGCGCAACTCCGCCTGGCCGAGGCGCAGCTCGCGCAGGCCCGCGCCGATTGGGAACGCGCCCGCGACCTGGCACGCCAGAATATCACTTCGGAGGCCGACGCTGAGAAACTGCGCACACAGTATGAAGTCGCCAGGGCCCAACGCGACCTGGCAAAACTCTCCTACGACAACACCTTCATCCGTGCGCCGATCAGCGGCACGGTCATCGAGAAGCTGCGCGACGTGGGCGAGTTTCTCACCATCGGCGTGAGCGCTACGGGCGATCCCGGCACGGCGATCGCGACGCTGGCCGATCTCTCGGAAATGCGCGTCGAGCTGGAGATTTCTGAGACGGAGATCTCCAAGATCAAAATGGGCGGCGTCGCGCTCGTTACGCCCGAGGCCATGCCGGAGCTTCGCTACCTGGCCGACGTGGTGGAGATCGGCGCCATGGCCGACCGCGACAAGTCGATCATTCCCGTCGAAGTGCGCCTGCGTGCGCCCGACGCGGCGCTCAAGCCCGACATGACGGCGAAGGTCTCGTTCCTGGTGTCCGAACCCGAGGGCGAGATCCGTCTGGCGCCGGTGGTGCCGAAGAGCGCGGTTCGAGGCGGCGCCGTCTTCGTGGTCGAAGACGGGCGCGCGGTAGCCAAAGCGCTGAAGCTCGCCCCGACGGGCGAGTATTTCGAAGTGCTCTCGGGCATCGAGGAAGGCGCGCTCATCATTAAGGAACCTCCCGCCGATCTGAGCGCGGGGGCGCGGGTGAGTGTCGGCGAAAAGTGAAATCCCGACTGACAGAAGTCTCGTCCATCGCGACCCGTGCTGCTGCCGAGCCCGGCGCGCTCGTGGAGATCCGCGGCCTCCAGAAATCCTACTGGCGCGGTGATTCCGAAGTGCCGGTGCTCTTCGGCATCGACCTGGCCATCGCGCGCGGGGAATTCGTTGCGCTCATGGGACCCTCGGGCTCGGGAAAGAGCACGCTGCTCAACATCATCGCGGGCATCGACATTCCCAGCGACGGGATCGTGAACATCGGCGGGCGCGACATCCAGGGAATGCCCGAGAAGGATCTCGACCGCTGGCGCAACGAGTCCATTGGCTTCATCTTCCAGTTCTACAACCTCATCCCCGTCTTCAGCGCGCGCGAGAATGTGGAGCTGCCGCTGCTGCTCACCGATCTGACCGGCAAGGAGCGGCGCGAGCGCGCCGAGGCGGCGCTTCGCATCGTGGGCCTTGGCGACCGGATGGAACACACGCCCAGCGAGCTCTCGGGCGGCCAGCAGCAGCGCGTGGCCATTGCGCGCGCGCTGGTGAACGATCCGCTGCTCATTCTCGCCGATGAACCCACCGGTGACCTCGACGCCCACAGCGCCTCTGAAATTCTCGATCTGATGGGAATTCTCAACGCCGAGTTCGGCAAGACCTTCATCATGGTGACCCACGATCCGCGCGCGGCCGAGCGCGCGCGCCGCATGGTGCACCTCGACAAGGGACTGCTCAGCGAGGACGCGCCATGAACGCCGGACGTTTCACGCCGCTTGTCGTCAAGCAATTGCTGCGAAATCGTCGCCGGAGCATCCTGACCTTTCTGGGCCTGGTGATGTCGTTCTTTCTGTTCACCTCGCTCGAGAGCGTGCTTCATACCCTTCGCAGCATTCTCGAGCGCACCGGCAGCGAAGCGACGGTGTTCACGCGCCCGCGCTACGGCGTGGCGTTCTGGACGGCGGCCATTCCCGAGTCCTACCTCCCGCGCATCCGAGCAACGAAGGGAGTGCGCGCTTCGACGCCCTATCTCTTCTTTGTCGGCGCGGGCAAGAAAGAAGGCGAGTTCACCCTGGCGCTGGGGGTCGACCCCTACAGCGTGCGCGATGTGCGCACCATGGAAGGCGTCACTGACGCCGAGTTCGCTGAGTTTCGCGGCCGGCGCACCGCCGCCATCGTGGGTGAGCGCGCGGCCGCGCAGAACGGCTGGAAGGTGGGCGACAGGATCACCGTCCGCGGCGCCGCGGGCACCGTCCCGATCAGCGTGGATTTCGACGTGGTGGCCCTCGCAGATGCCGAGGGGAACTTCGGCCGCGTGGTAGCCGGGCACCTTGGCTACCTGCAGGAGCGCACCGGGCAGGAGGGGCGCGTCACCTTCATCGTCTCGGCGCTGGAGAATCCCGAGAACAGCGGTCCGGTGATCGAAACTCTCGATGAGACATTTCGCAACTACACCGTGCCCACTGAGACGATCAGCGAGAAATCCCACCTGCAGACCGTGCTGGGCGGGCTCGGCGACATGCTCTTTGCCTTGCAGGCAATCAGCTACCTGGCGCTCGGCGTAACGGTGCTCGTCGTGGCCAACACCATCGCCATGGGCGTGAGAGAGCGAACCGTGGAGCTTGGCACCATGCGCGCGCTCGGGTTCTCGCCGCGGCTGGTGAGTACGCTGGTGCTCAGCGAGGCCGTGCTGCTCTCGGCGCTCGGCGCGGTGGCGGGATCGGCCACGGCCTGGGCGCTCTTCCACTACGGAATCATCAGGATGCCCGAGCAGGTGGACTTCCCGCTTCGCACCGACGTGCGCCTGGTCTGGAAGTCCGCGCTGCTCTCTGTGCCGGTCGGGCTGCTTGCCGCCGCCCAGCCGGCCTGGCAGACGGCCAAGATGACGATCACCGACGCGCTTCGGTTCGCGGACTGAAGAAGCGCCCGAAGGGCGCGACAAATCAGCCCTCTCCCTCAAGGGGAGAGGGTGCCCGAAGGGCGGGTGAGGGCGCGAAGCTGGTACACGCATTCCACCCTCACCCAGGCACGGCTGCGCCGCGCTTTTCTCTCTCCCTGAAAGGGAGAGGGGCTGAGCAGTAGAGGACTCAATAGATGGCCATTCCACTGACCTACTCGATGCGCAACATCATCGCCCGCAAGCGCTCGGTCGCGGTGACGGTGGTGGGTGTGGCGC
>JAGRBM010000205.1 GCA_020434085.1 Chrysiogenia bacterium
CGCCTGTTTCGAAGAGGCCGCGGTACTGGTCCTGCGCGGGGATGAGCAGGCCGCGGCGGACGATGCGCCGCGTGACGCCCGGCTCTCCGGGGACCGCGCGCGGGGGGCCCATCTCGATGACGGTGAGCCCGTCCACCTTGAAGCGGCTGGTACCATCGGCCTCCACCTCGCACCGGATCCCCTTGGCGCCGAGCTTCGCCGCGAGGATTGGAACCTGCGTGGGGTAGTAGAGATTCAGGAGCTCGGCATAGCGCGTGAGCTGCTCGCCGGTCGCGGGGGGCTCCCCCTCCCGAAAGAAACCCGCGAAGCGGGTCGCCTGGATGCTGGTCACATAGCCCGCCGGGCTGATGGCGTCGGTGCTCAGCACCTTCGGGTGTGCGGGCACGCGGGCGGGATCGATTTCGATGTCGGGGCTGTGGTTCATGGTGGGGGGGAGTGTAGCCGATTCCCGTCAGCTGTTCAGGTCGGGTCTCCGCAGCTGTCGTGAGCGTGGACGTGGACGTGCTCGTGAACGATTTGTGTTCCTCCCCTGTGGCGGGGGAGGTGGCGGAAGGCCGGAGGGCGTTGTTGCGAGCCGGCATAAACAACCCCTCCCTGCCCCTCCCCGCCGCGGGGAGGGAACCGTTCACGTGCACGAGCACGTCCACGGCCACGATGGCAGCAGTGATTGCTGACGCGGCGGCTTACGGGGTCTGAATGCAGCAGGCATCACGTCGCGCAAGCAAGAAAAAGGGCGAGCCCTTCGGCTCGCCCCTTTTCTCGCTCGCGTTCCGCCCCAGCGACTAGCACGCAGCCGCCTGGAGAAGGCCTTTGCCTTCCCAGGCGCGAATTGCACTCTTTCGAATGACGCCGACTTCTTTGAGATCATTGATGGTCGGCGTGATCTGCCGGTTGAACAGGGCGCGGCGGTGCTCGCTATGGATGCCGGCCTTGAATTCGGCATAGCTGACGTGATCTGCGATCTGGCTGCTGTAGGGGAGCCGGAATCCGATGCGCAGCACCTGGGTAGTAATGCGCTCGGCGCTCTCGCTCAGCAGCGTGCGCTGGAATGTGCTCATCTTCGGAATGGCGTTTTCCATCCACGCCTGCGCGAAGGCGATGTGGCGGATTTCCTCGATCATGTGGGCGCGGCCCATCTGCTGGCAGATGGGATGGAGGTTGCCCGCGGCGTTCTTCATCTGGCAGCGCGCCATGTCGTCGCCGGTCACTTCGAAGAGCGCGGTGAGCATCCAGAAGAACACCGGCGCCTTGGTGGCGAAGAACGGCGTGAGCATGCTGGCGATGAGGCCCCACTTGTCGCCTGCGAGGCCCTTGGTCTTGATGTCGGCGTTGAGGCGCGTCCAGTGGTTGAACATGGCCATGTGCTGGCACTCTTCGGCCACTTCGTGGAGCATGAAGCGCCAGGCCGGGTCGTACTGGTCGGTGTGGTGGAGCACGGCGAGGATGGCCTGGTTGAGCAGGTGCTCGCCCGCGCCGGCGTTGCGCATGAGCTGGGTGAATTCCCAGCGGGTGACGAAGCTCTTCGCCTTGAAGTCGAGCCGATCCCACGCCGGCGTGCCGTAGAGGATTGAATACTCCTCGGGCACGTAGAGGTACTCGTCGGTGATGGGCACCGACCAGTCGATGACATCCTTGTCCCAGGGGTAGCAGCGTTTGTTGATGGATGCGCGGTTGAGGCGCTCGGAAAACTCGGGGGCCGTCTGCACACGGATCATGGGGAACCTCCACTGGGCTGCCGCGTCCGGGGGGCTCGCCCCGCGATGGACTGCGGCGCCGATTGCTCACTTGAGAAGAAGGGTATGGGGCCTGTACCAAATGGTCCAGTGATTTGTGAATCGCATTCACCGGGCAAGAATACGAACTCCGGCCCCCTCTCCCCCTGGGAGAGGGTCAGGGTGAGGGTTCTGCCACTGCCGCACCGAAACCCTCACCCGCGCTGCGCGCGACCTCTCCCAGAGGGAGAGGTGAGCACCTGATCCCGGTCATTGCCCCCGCGGCGCGGCGGGCAATAGACTCAAAGGAAGCGAGATCGACGCGCGCCCCTGTTTTCGGAGGCGCGGGAGAGGGCCACATGGACGCACTGGGATTCGACGCCAAGCTCTACGAACTCATTCCCGAGCCCTGGCGCCACTTCCTGTTCGAGGAGATCGAACCCACCGAGGAGGAGCTGGCCTCCCACGCGCCGGCTTTCTCGCCCGAGCTCATCGAGAAGATGCTCCCCTACCTGGAGCCTCTCTATAAGTACTACTTCCGCTGCGAGTTCCGCGGGGCCGAGCGCTTCCCGGAGAATCCGCCCGTGTTCTGCGTGGCCAACCACAATGCCATGGGCACGGTGGAGATCCCCATGCTCATTTATGCCTGGGCGAAGCACTTCGGTCATTCTCGCCCGGCCCACGGGCTGGCGCACCGGATGGTCTTCCAGGTGCCGGGCGTCAAGGACCTGCTCCCCCGGGTGGGCGCCGTTCCCGCCGCGCCGGAGGTGGCGCTGCGCACGCTCAATGCGGGCAAAGACCTGCTCGTCTTTCCCGGCGGCGACTGGGAGGCCTCGCGTCCGTTTTCCCAGCGCGGAAAAATCGATTTCGACCAGCGCAAGGGCTTCGTGCGCATCGCGCTCCAGACCGGCGTGCCCATCGCGCCCATCGTCATCTGCGGCGCCGAGGAGACGATGCTCATCTTCTCGCGCGGCGAGGGAATCGCCCACGCCCTTGGCATCGATGTCTCCATGCGGATGAAGACCCTGCCGGTTACGCCGCAGAGCCTGTTCATGCTCTGGAAGCTCTTCCAGAGCGCGCGCGGCAGGGCCAATCCATTGTTCATGCCCCTGTGGCTCGCCAACAGTTGGCTCGGGTTTCCCTGGCTGCCCTCGAAGATCGTTTTCGAGATCCTCGATCCTATCGACATGCGCGCCGAGGTGGGACACATCGAGGACGAGAAAGAACGCCTGCAGGCGGGCTATGACCTCGTCACCTCGCGCATGCAGGCCAAGATGGACGAGCTCCAGGCCGAGCGGACGACTTTTCTTGGCTGAAAAGAATTCACCACGGATGGCCACGGATGAACGCAGATAAGAAGGACAGGATGAATCGGACTCCGGATCTGTGTTCATCCGTGTTCATCTGTGGTTCCAGATTCTTCTTCTGAAAATGACTGAGAATCCCTGGCACAAGCAGCGGGCCCACTATGCGGGCACGAGCGTCGGTGAGAAGTGGTGGAAGCGCTACCGCACCGGCGGTTTTCTTGCGCGCGGCCTGGGAGAGATGCAGCTTACGGAGGAAGGCATCTGGTTTCTGCGCAAGCTCACGAAGAAGCCGCTCATCGTGCCGTGGGAGAAGATTCGAAAGCTCAGCTACGGCACCTGGCATGCGGGCCAGTGGGCCGGCGGGGCGCCGGTCCTCAAGGTGCACTGGGAAGAAGAAGGCCGCGAGCTCATCAGCGGCTACGTGCTCACCAAGGACAACGAAAAACTCGCCCGCTGGGCGCTGGAGATCGAAAAGCGCGCGGGGATTCGTGAGCCCTGACGATGCCTAGTTACAGATTCGTGTCCTGGGATCGTTCTCGTCGAGCAGTTGCAGGTCGGTCAGCATTGCCTCCCCCATGCGTTGTGGCCAGGTTTCAATCCCGAGAATTCCGGGATTCACCGGACAACTGCTCGTATACCAGAAGGCTCCGTTGCTCCCCGTCCTGATCCCGAGCCGGTAGCGCAGGAATTTTTTGCTGGGGTTGCGAACGGTCAGCATTGTCCCGACTCCCGGCGTGTATTCCATGGAAACGAAGAGCTGACCCTCCGCATCTTCCGACGCCGGCTCCTTGAGCACCAGGTACCCCTCGTGCTCATCCACGTGAACACTCCAGCTCTCCCCGAGCCGCAATACCAGTGCCCCGCGGTGAACCACCGCACCGCCGCTTCCGCGCGAGCTCACGGCTCCCGGGCTAGGCTCACATCCCGACGTCTGGCAATAGTCCTCGAGTGACTGAAGATTTCCGTTCCCGCCGCGCGGCAGCGCGCAGCCAGCCGTTAACACGATTAGCAGCAGACACATCGTCGCACACCAGCCTCGCATGATCATCACGACACCTCCCAAAAAGGCACATTCTTCCAATAATTTGTTTCTACACCGGATGCAGTCTTCGCGAAACAACTTATTATGGATTCGCAGGATCTTCAGGATTGAATCCTGCGAATCCTGTCCATCCTGCTAGAGCTCCGGCGCCTCTTCGAGCTTGGCCGGGTTCTCCACGAAGTCGCGGATGAGTTCCAGGCTGCGCGCGCAGTAGAAGCCGTCGGCAATGCGCTCGTCGAAGCTGTATTTGAGCGAGACGACCTTGCGGGCCTCCACACTGCCATCGCTCGCCAACCGGTTCTCTTCCTCGATTTTTCCGAGCGTCACAAACAGCGGGCAGGTCCCGTATTCGAACAGGTGGTGGTAGGCAGAGTCGAGGCCAACACTGCCAAGATTCGCGACGAAGGCGCTGGCATACATGGGGTCGCCCTCGATCGCGGCGGCGGGCCAGAGGTTGAAGTAGTCGAGCACGCGCTGCAGCCGCATGGATCCCTGGAGGATGAGGCGCGGGAGCCTGGTGACAATGCCCATCTCCTTCTCGGTGGCGGTCTTGGCCTCGCCGCGTCCAACGCCGATCTGCGCCGCGATGCGCGCACCGGCGCTCTCCAGCGTGTCGTGCGGGTCGAAGACCACCTTCACTGCCGTCATGGTCGCGCGGTCATTGAAGGCCTTTTTCACGACAAAAGAGATCTCGAGCTTGCGGCGCTGATAGAGCCGGCGCCCCACCACGAAGCGGTTGAGCTGGGGGCGCAGGGCCAGGGTGCGCGCAAGGGCGAGCAGAAAGACGTGGTAGAAGGTGGGCGGGTTCTCGCCGCTGCTGCGCGTCTTGAGCCAGGCGAGCGCGTCGGTTACGTCGAGTCGCTGCTCGAAATAGACCGCCGATTCTGTGCGCGTAGGCATCAGGAACGGCAACATGTGCCGAACAATGGGGGCGTCCTTGACGCGCTCTCCCTCACGCCGTCCGAACATAGGGCCTTCCTCTCGGGGCTCGGCTAGCCAGTGTATCACCGTCCCAGTCGCGCGCGAAAGCCCGCGTCGTCGCCGGGGAGCATGACCGCCTCCCCCGGCTCGCCGCGCGCGGCGGCTTCGAGTTCCTCCACCGATGCATCGCGCCTCCGGTTTGCGCCGAAGGAATAAACCAGCACCACTTCGGAATCGGCGCGCGCATAAAGCCAGTAGGGATTGTTCCAGGGGTCGAGAAAATAGTGCCCGCGATTGCTCTCCGCTCGCGCGCGCGTGAACTCGCTGCTCACGGGCCATTCAAGGCCGTCCTGTTCCATCACCGAGTACAGGCGCGCGTGGATAAGGGCGAGCTCGCGCCCACCGCGCCGCGCCTTTTCGAGATC
>JAGRBM010000206.1 GCA_020434085.1 Chrysiogenia bacterium
GCCATTCTGCTCGACATCGAGGGAACGACCACTCCCATTTCCTTCGTCTACGACGTGCTTTTTCCCTACGCGCGCGAACACCTCGACGAGTACTGCGCCCGCGCGGACAAGGATGAAGCCGTCGCCGCAGCGATCTCTCAATTGCGTGAGGAAGCCAGCGTGGAATCACGGGTTTCGGGCAAGGAGATGCCGGACTTTGGAAACGGTGCGCCTTTTGCCCGGTATCTCATGGACATGGATCGCAAGTCGACCGGGCTCAAGATGCTGCAGGGTCTCATCTGGGAAAAGGGCTACGCGGAGGGATCGCTCAAGAGCGAAGTCTTTGATGACGTCCCGGTTGCGCTGAAAAAGTGGCGCGAGGCCGGCATTCGGCTTCGGATTTTTTCCTCCGGCAGCGTGCTGGCCCAGAAACTGCTGTTCGGGCACACCAAATTCGGCGACCTGCTCGAACACTTCGAGGGCTATCACGACACGACCACCGGGCCCAAGCGGGTGGCCGATTCCTACCGCGCCATTGCTGGCGCCTTCGGGCTCCCCGAGAGCGAAATTCTCTTCCTGAGCGACGTGGTCGAAGAACTCGATGCGGCCGCCCAGGCCGGGATGAAGACGGGCCTGATGGTCCGGCCCGGCAACAAGGAAGCCGATCCGGGCGTCCACCCGGTCCACAAGAGCTTTCAGGAGCTGACGGACTAGCCCATGAAGGGCGCAAAAGCGCCTATTTCCCGGCCCCGGGTTCTGGCCTATCCTTGTCTCTAACCATGAGCGTTCTGCCACACCGAGCCGGCGGGATCGGGGGACCCAAGATCGAGTCCCTGGATCGCCGCAAACTCCGCGTCTTCGTGGAGCGTCGCCCCAGCGGGGATACCACCCGGACGCCCGGCGCGCGTCTCGAAGAAGTGATTCAAGACGGCCTGCGCCGCGCCAACGAACTGGTGCCGGCGGGCTTCGGTGCACTGCTTCTCGACAATCCGATCACGATGCGTCGCGACCGGCGCGAAAACGAGCTTGTAGTAATTGCGACTTTCACCCTGCCTGGTGTGACCAACCCCTTCAGCGTGGGTAAAACTTTTTCCGTTTACGGCAGCGAAATCGGTGCGGTTTATCTGGCGGGCGAGGGGAACATCGGAACCACCGAACTGGGCGGCGAACGCCAAAGCTATGTCGCCGTTCCGGTCTATATCGCTGGCGAAGGCAGCGGCGTGCTCATCATGGGCAAGAGCCAGGGCGGCCGCCAGTTCAGCGACCGCGACCAGAAGATGCTCAGCGTTTTTGCCGACTACATCGCCGGTGTGATGAGCAACGTGCTCGAAGCCGAGCGCGCCCGTGAACTCTCCATGCGCGATGGCCTCACCGGCCTGATGAATGACCGCTATTTCCATGCCCAGCTCTCGAAAGAGATCGTCGTCGCAGAGGAAAGCGGCGAGGACCTTGCGCTCGCATTCCTGGATCTCGACAAATTCAAGCAGGCTAACGATACCTATGGCCACCTTGCCGGATCGATGGTGCTCAAGGAGGTGGGCGCGCTCATCAAGACGGTGTGCAACGTGCCCGGCGCGACGCTCACGCGTTACGGCGGCGATGAATTCGTGATTGTCCTTCCACGGGCGAACGCGATAGAGGGCCGGGAAATCTGCGAGCGGCTTCGGCAGGAAATTGAGAACTTCGAGTTTCTTCGGATCGAGGGCCCCTACGGGCC
>JAGRBM010000207.1 GCA_020434085.1 Chrysiogenia bacterium
CGTTTGAATTGGGCCTCAGGCTTCGTCGGTGGCTTCGCCTTCTTCGAACTCGACCTCGGAGGCCACAAGGTCGAGCTTTTCGAGCATGTCTTCCTTGGTCATCGGCTTGATGACATAGGCATCGGCGCCGCAGGTGTAGCAGCGCTGGAGGCTCTTCTCGTCGCTGTCGGCGCTCACCATGATGATGGCCGTGTTCTCAAGCTCCGAGATGTTCTTGATTGCCCGGCAGACCACGTCGCCGTTCATCAGCGGCAGGTTGAGGTCCAGGAACACCACGTGGGGGCGCTGCTCCTTGATGGCGCGCAGCGCCGCCATGCCGTCGGTTGCGGAGGTGATTTCGGCGTCGGTGTCCGCCAGAAAACGGGTTTCTTCATCAATGACTGCCTGGACATCGTCGACCAGCAGCACTCGCAGACTTGCCATAGCTGTCCCCGGCTCGGTGCCAATTCCTTGAATGCTGCCAGTCTATTCGGGTTTGTAACGATTGGGCAACCCATGGCCGGCAAGGCCGGAGCATCCCTATGAAAGGCCTCCGGGGGCGTTGCCCGGCAGGAAATGCCATGCTACACAATGCCGCCTGCGAGGGCCCCTTGGGAGCCTCCCGAGGCTCTCGCAGATGATTGCGCAAAAGCGATCAAATGGGGCAGTAGCTCAGTTGGGAGAGCGCCACGTTCGCAACGTGGAGGTCGTCGGTTCGATCCCGATCTGCTCCACCAGCCTACGCGCCGCGTAAAGCGCGTCGCTTCGGCTGGCAGACCATTCTTTCCCTCAGATTTTTCATTCGTTGATTCATCGCATGCGGCGCGCAGGCTGCCCGACGTAGCCTTGGCCTAGTCGGGCTTCTGTGGCCGCCTCCAGCGCTACGTATGGCGGGTCAGCCCATTTCCAGACATCACCGGACTACGATTTCTCGAGCATCTTCCTGCGTCGGGCCAGGTCAGCCTTGGCATTGAATTTCAGAAGCGCGAAGACACCCTCGAGGTCAATTTCGTCGGGGTCGAGTTGCCACTGCAGGAAGATCCCCTCGAACACGCCGATCTGGATGGCGGCCGCGCGTTTGGCCAGCTTGGGATCGATGGAGGGGAAGCCCGCGATCATCTCGCCTGCGATGGTTTCACGGAACTTGCGGTAGATCCCGCGAATGCGATCGCGCACGGCCGGGTCCTCGCGGCTGCGCTCGATGGCCAGTTGCATCACGAGCCGCGTGGTCTCGGTGTGCGCCTTCATGTGGTCGAGCGCCGCGCTGATGAAACGCTCGACGCGCTCCTCGGGGGTCGTTCCCTCGCGCACGTAGTTGAGAATGGTCCGGGTGTAGCTGTCGGCCGCTTCCTCGATCACGGCAAGGACGATGTCGTCCTTGCCGCCCTTGAAGTGCCAGTAGATTGAAGAGGGCGACGCCTTCGCGCGCGAGGCGATCTCGTCCATGGACGTGCCGGCAAAACCCTTGCGGGAGAACAGGCCGCGGGCGGCCTGCAGGACACGTTCGCGCGAGTCACTGCGCGAACGCCGTTTGCCTGCGGATTTCGGCGAGCTGGGCATGGAGGATTTCATAGCACCTCCGTTACCGAAAGGCTTCCTCAGGCCGCCGCTGCGCGGCCGGGGGGCGGCGCGCCCTCACCGGAGACGCGTCCCATCATGCGCTGCATCTGTTCCTGCATCTTCACGCCCATGCGGTAGAGCTTGAGGTTCATGGC
>JAGRBM010000208.1 GCA_020434085.1 Chrysiogenia bacterium
GACGAGGCCCGCATAGCCCACGTAGTTGATGTCGTGCCCGGCCTTCTGCGCGTAGGGGCCGTCCTGGCCGTAACCCGTGATCGCGCAGTAGATGAGGCCCGGGTTCTCTTTCTTGAGCGCTTCGTAGCCGAGCCCCAGCCGGTCCATCACGCCCGGACGAAAGCCCTCAAGCAGCACGTCGCAGTCCTTTGCCAGCCTGCGCGCCACCTCGACGGCACCGGGTTTCTTGAGATCGAGCGAGAGGCTCTTCTTGTTGCGGTTGAGAATGAGGAAGTTGTAGGCGTTCCCGCCGCGCATCAGGTCCTTGCGCATGGTGCGCGAGTAATCACCGATGCCTGGCTGCTCGACCTTGATCACCTCGGCGCCCAGGTCGGCGAGAATCATCGTCGCGTAGGGCCCGGGCAGCAGGCGGGTGAAGTCGAGGACCTTGACCCCTTCGAGGGCGGACTTGGACATTGCGTGTTCCTTCAGGCCGAAAGAGGGCGAGTAGACCTCGCCCCTACGGATTTCGGTGTAGGGGCGGGGTGTACCCGCCCCCGGTTTGTATCATCGCAAAAACTGCCGGTGCGGGTCATACATCCGCAGGATGTAGAGCTCTTCCTTCGTGGGCGGCTCGACGGCTTCGAGTTTGTCGGCGACCTTGAGCGGCCAGCCCACCTGACTCTTGATGTCGGCGACGGCTTCTTCTTCGGATGCATAGCCCTGCGCCCCGCCGGCGAAGTAACCGGTGAGCACGAGCTCTTCCTTGCCGGGCTCTTTCTCGAAGACGCAGCGGTCGGTCACCACCATGCGCACATTCTTCCCGGGCGAGGTGACGTAGTCGCAGGACTCCTTGAACTTTTCCTTGCCCAGGTAGGCCGTCACCACCACGGCGGCCGAGCCGCTGGCCACATCGTTGCCACCGCCCGAGCCCAGCAGGTGCAGCTTGCCGGGGATGCAGGTGGAGTTCACGTCGCCGTAGCGGCTCACCTGCGCGGCGCCCAGCGATCCCAGATTCCGGTCGTTGTTCACATAGATCCCGAGGATGCTCAGGATGTCGTTGGTCTGCAGGCAGGTGGGCGTGTTCTTGAAGTTGAAGATGTAGGGATCGCCCGGCCGGGGCTCGTACCCGAAGTAGCCCATCTCGGCCATGGTCTCGAACTCGTAGCCCTCGTCGCGCAGCTTGGCGAGCGCCAGCCACGCCGAGAGGTTCGCCGCGCCCACGCCGGCGAGCACGTTGCGCAGCTCCAGCTTCTTTGCCAGCTCGGCCTGCTTGCGCGCGGCGGCGACGATCATCATCTCCGATCCGACGTAGACCTTCTCGTCGGGAGACATCTGCCCGGGCTGATCGTTCTCACCGATCCCGCCGGCCGCGGCATCGAGGGTTTCCTCGAGCCACATGCTGCCGTTGGCCTTGCCGCGCAGGCGGCGGATGCGATCGGAACCGAGCTTCTGGAGGAACTCCTCCTGATCCTTGCAGGAGAGAATCCAGTGGTCGAGAAACTCCTGAAAGGCCTGCTCTCCCCCGCGCCCGGCCTTTCGCACCAGGTACTGGAAGTTGTAATCGTCGGCGTACTGGTCGAGGTCCTCGCAGCCCACGTTGGTCTGCCCGCGCGGGTGACCGCCCAGGGGCACGTGCACCACGGCGCTCACCAGGTGCGCCGGCAGCTTCACGCTCGCATTGTGGCGGCGCAGGTATTCGGTCGAGACGAGGTGATCGGTGGAAACGATCACCGGCCCGGTGGCGGCGAAGGCGCCCAGCGGCCCCTCACCCATGGGCGTCGTGATGATCGCATTGCCCGAGACGTCGCAGGC
>JAGRBM010000209.1 GCA_020434085.1 Chrysiogenia bacterium
GAGGAAACCGAAGAAACCTTCGTGGGCAACGCCCGGCTCAAGGCCCGCGCGGGCTACGAGCAGACGGGCCTCTGGACACTGGCCGACGACTCGGGCATTTGCGTCGATGCACTCGATGGCGCGCCCGGCGTGCGCAGCGCGCGCTACTGGGACGGTGACGGGTCCGACGCGGCCAACAACGCGGGGCTGCTGGCGGCCCTCGCGGGAGTGCCCGATGAAGATCGCGGCGCACGCTTTGTGTGCGTGCTGGTGCTCGATACCGGCGAGGGCGAGCAGGTCTTCGAGGGGACCTGCACCGGCCGCATTCTGGAGGCTGAAAAAGGCCCTAATGGTTTCGGTTACGACCCGCTTTTCTTCGATCCGGAGCTGGGGAAATCCTTCGGGGAGATTCCTTATGAAGAAAAGATGGCGCGCTCGCACAGGGGCAGGGCGCTCGCGGCCTTTCAGGCATGGATGAAAGAGCGACTTTCAGGGTAAATGGCGCCAACCGTCGCGGGCTTGCCATGGCCTTGCATCATGCCTGTAAAACCCTGTAAATAGCGTTTTCCGGTATCGGTCGGGGCGTAGCGCAGTCTGGTAGCGCACCTGCTTTGGGAGCAGGGGGTCGCTGGTTCGAATCCAGTCGCCCCGACCAACATGCCGCGCAGGTGCGGGCACTGCCGTTTTTTGGGGTTCTGATGACTCGAGCAACATGGAAGCGCGTCGCGATGGCGGTGCTGACGGTGTGCCTGCTGGCCGATACCGCGCACGCTGAGGAATCGGTTGTCACCGCCCAGGTGGCCAGCACCGGCAGTCAGGCGGAGAAGGATCCCGCCCCGGAGCCCGCGGCGCCGACAGGGGCCAAAACCCTGCGCCGAACCCTCGATCCGGTCGTGGTGATGGGCAAGCAGCTTCCGCACACCCACAACAAACTGCCTTCGGAGTTCAAGCTCTATCGCTGGAGCGAGGCGGGCGGCTTCAAGCCGATTCCCTACCAGTTCGACGAGCGCGATCTCGAAAATCGCTACGCGTTCACCCACGGACCGGATTCCGAGCTCTACTCCGACGACGGCCTCATCGACGCCAACGACGAGCTGGTCTTCATGGCCGCCGACTCGGGCGCGCAGGTCCCGCTGAGCGATGCCGGAGAGAACGCAGTCGAGGCCATCGAGATCGAGCTGCTCGATCCGGTCACCGCCGAGAAGGGCTGGGTCTACCTGCTCCCCTCCACCTTCAGCGAGGAAGTTTCGTCGACCGACTACGTGTCCATCGAGGAAACCGAGCTGCAGGTGACTTCCAGTGACTATGTCTTCCGCTTCTCAAAGCCCGCGCCCATTACCTTCGACTACCTGGCGATCCGTCACGCGGGCGAGGAACTGATGAACATCGTCGACCGGATGAAGATCCGCGCCTGGTCACGGGTGCTGGGGCTGATTCGCGTCGACGTGGATGAGGAAGATCTCGAATCCGAGCTGCGCGGCTACATCGACGGCCCGGTGCGGGTGATTCGTCGCTCGCGCAACACCTATCACATCGCCATCATCCCGACGCTGCGAACAGATCTCGAGGCCGCGTTCTACCGCTCGC
>JAGRBM010000210.1 GCA_020434085.1 Chrysiogenia bacterium
GCCGTCGACGGCGACGAGCTGGAGCGCTGGTGCGATGCCGGGCGCAAGGCCCTCGGTCGGCCGTTCTCCGCGGCCGGCATGAAGGGAGGACGCTGATGGCCGCCGACTCGGGCTACGAGTTCGTCGCGCTCCCCGACGAGGTTCGTCGCGTCCCGCGACCGCACGCCCGGCATGACATCCGGCCGCCGGGGACCGGATCCTTCATGCTGCGGGTGCGCTACCGCGTCGAGCAGCCGGTCCACATCGGCGCCGGACACTGGTTCCTCCAAGAGCGCCGGGCGGTGCGGGCTGCGGTGCGCTCGGGGGACAAGTTGGTGATCCCGGGGTCGTCACTCAAAGGGATGCTGCGGGCGCGCTATGAAGCGATCACCAAGAGCTGCTGTCCCGGGGAGCGGGCGCCGAAAGACGCCGAGTTGAAGGGGGCAATCCCATCGCGGAAGCGTGCGGGCTATCGAGTGAAGTTCGCCGATGCGATCCATGCACACCCGGTCTTTGCCGGGTCGTGCATGGCGGGGGGTCCAATGTGCGCCGCCTGTGCGCTATTTGGGTGCATGTCATTGCGCGCCCGAGTGAGCTGTTTCGATCTGGTACCGAATAATGCAGCGGTGGCGGTCGTGAGCGTCGCCAAGCGCTTTTCCCCGCGGCCGCACCACCTGGGATACTACGACGTCGACGAGGCCCGGCGCACGCTGCATGTGAAGCGGCTTCATGGCCGAAAGTTTCATGTCGGCGGGCAGCAAGACAGCGACGTGAGTGCGCGGGGCGGTCGACGGGGAAAGAGTCGTGGTGGACAGGCGAGCGGAGGAGGGAGGGAGTGGCTGGAGGTGATTCCCAAAGACGTCGAACTCGAGGGCCGGGTGGTATGCGTGAACGTGACCCCCGCCGAGGCGGGTGGGCTGCTCTGTGCCCTGGGATTTGTGCCCGAATCCACAGTCAGGATTGGCTCTGCCAAGGCGCTGGGCCTGGGTGTGCTCGAGCCCAAGAACTTGGCGCCCATTGGAGTCATGGATCCCATGTTTGACGATATGTGTAATATGTTCTCGCAGTCCGATGATTACTACAGGCAAGGTGAGCAGCGCTTGCTCGGCATGTTTGGAGGTTTGTGATCGTGACCATGAGTTCGCGACAGATGCGGATCCTGATGGCGCAGAGCGCCGGGCTGTCCGAGAAGCAGCACAAGAGCGCCTTCTCCCAGGCGATCACTGCGCTGCGGCGGACGGGAAATCCACGGCAGGTCACGGCTCTGCTCTCGACCCTGGAGCGGGACGCTCGACCCCTGGAGCGCGCGGCCTACGAGGACCTTCGACGCTGGATCGACGCGCGCTTGCGTGAAGAGAACGAGCTGAGCGTCGAGGGGTTGTTGCTCGAGCTGGGCTGGTTGCGGCGAATGTGCGTGGCCCGATGCGGCGGGGAACAGGGGCAAAAGCAGGGTGGTGGCCGTAGGCGACGATGAGGCCGCGCGGTGGCGCCATGGCCCCGGTCTCGATGCAGCTGACGATGAGACTGGGCGGCGCTTCATCCCTCGCGGGGGTCGAAGGGGCCAAACAAGCCCAGGCCGCGATAGCGCCCTGCTCCCAGCAACACGGGTCCGCGCACGGGGTGTTCGA
>JAGRBM010000211.1 GCA_020434085.1 Chrysiogenia bacterium
AAGATGAGGGCCTCGGCGCCGCGGCGCATGGAGGGACCGGCATCGGAGCGGAACAGGTCGAGCGACGTATTGCCCAGCGCCTGTGAGAAACGGTCGAGGTTGTCGTTGTCGGTAAACGGGTTGGAGGCCGAGGGGCGCAGGAAGCTTGAGGGCGTCACCGAGACCGAGTTCATCAGGTCGCGCCAGTCAATGATGCCATCCGGCGCGGACGCCGGGTAGCGGTCCGAAATCGAAAATCCATTGGCCAGCGTCACGCGCCCGGCGCGGTCGAGCACCGCGGGAATCAGATCGAAGCTATCGACCTTGCCGTCGTTGTTCGTATCGAAGGGGCGGCAGTCAATGGGCTTGGAGAACAGATCGCAGTCGACAAAACCGTCGCCCGGCGGGCAGGCGCCCGGACCCGAGGTCGCGATGCGCTCACGATCGAAGAACTTGGCGCGGCTGCAGTTGTCGGTGTCGAGCAGTGCCTCACGCGAGAAGTCCACCACATCGAAACGGCCATCGCCGTTGATGTCGAAGGTCTCGCCCGCCTGCACGACCCCGTCGTTGTTCACGTCCACGAAGTCCTGGGCACAGAGTGGATCGACCCCCTCTTCCCAGAAAACGTAGCGGCCCGACGAGGGATCGCGGCAGCCGCCGTCGCCGTTGCGGTCGAGGTTGTCGACGGCATCGAAGAGTCCGTCAAGGTTGCGGTCGGTGCGCACACTGGAGAGCAGCACCGCTTCGAGCGAGTTGACGAAGTCATCGCCCTGGAATTCCGAACCAGGGATCAGGTCGACGAGCAACAGGAGTTCCACCAGGGTCTCGCTGTCGGGCTTCACCGAACGACTCACAATGCGCTCGAGAATGGGAATCACGTCGCGCACCAAATTCAGGTCGGTGAGCTGGAAGGCCAGCGTCGGGTCGGTGCGCTCGGCAATCAGGTAGTCGGAGTCACCGCTCAGGTCCGCGCCGCGGTAGGGCTGACCCGAGGTCGCAAACGGGCCCAGGTAGAGCACGTCGCCGTAGAGCAGGCTGGAGGGATCGAGGGTTTCATCGGCATCGACGGAGACCGTGAATTCAAGGCCCGAATTCAGGCCGCTCGCGATGCGCACCTGGTCGCCGGCGCGGATCTGGCCTTCGACGAAGCCCGTGTCATTGAGCGCCACGCCGCTGTGCGAGGAATGGAAGGCCGCGCCCACCGGCGCCAGCGAGTTTCGGGTGATGTTGCCCATGCTGTCGCGGGTGGGAACAACCGCCTGCACGTTGAAACGGAAGGAGCTGTCGTCCTTCACGCTGATGTCGTTGATGGGGACGAGCGTCATGTTCGTCGCGTCCACCAGAGCGGCAGTGAAGGCGAGCGAGGGTGCGTTGCCGGAGATTCGAACCACGCCGCCACCCAGATCGACGGCCACCACCGGCTCACCGCTGCCGTTGACCGCCGCCGCGACGCCGGCGGCGATTTCGTCGATCGTCGGCGAGCTGTCGCTGTTGTAGCCGGCCGTCATGCCGTTGATCAGCACGTCGTAGTCTTCGTTGAACAACGCGCGAGTGATGCGCACGTGGAACTCGTGCACCTCGTCATAGGCTGCGTCGCAGATCGAAATCTGGTTAGCCCCGTCCACACGGGCGATATTGAACTCATGTCCGGCGTTCGCGCCCGTGACGAAGAGCGCCTTGTAGGAGCGCTGGTAGGCGGACTCGGGATCGGGATCGTACACGCACGGGGTGCCGCCGAAAGTCGGAAGAAGCGGCACGCTCAGCCGCACGAAGGCCGATTCCGGCGAGATAAGCGGCACCAGCGGCGGGGTGCCCTGCGCGGTGTCGACCACCGTGCCGGAAATCGCAGTGAAAAGCGCAACCGAACCGTTGTCGCCGCGCAGCAGGTAGGCCTGGCGCGGAGAGAGAATCCCGCTGAAGGGGATGACGCCAAGGTTGAGCTGGTCGAGCATGTCCTGCAGGCCCTGCTCGCCAAGGCGGTCGAGAATTTCAAGCTGGATTCCGATCACCTCGATGCGGGGGTCGGCCACGTTGGGGTTCTCACCCGGGAACTCCGGCGCCAGCAGGTTGCGCAGCGGCACGATGAGCTCGGTGAGCGCCCCAGTCTCGAAAAGCTGCGTGAGCACGTCGTAGGAGCTCTGGATACCCGGCGCGGCCGGATCTCGGTCGGCAGCCAGGGTAACGAGCAGGTCGCTGGAAATCGGGGTGAACTGGAAGATCGTCCCACGGTCGATCATCGAGTTGAGAATGTCGGCCAGTTCCTGCACGCGGTCGCTGGTCATCACCATCGAGAGGGCGTCGACCAGTTCTTCGAAACCACCGGCAGCAAAGATCTGCTGCAGCGTCAGGGCCAGCGCGTCGAGGTCGCCTGACTTGGCCAGATTGGTGAATTGCACGAGCACCGCCTCGGCGGGCGGAGCGGGAGTAACGACGTCCTGATCGGGATCTGGATAGGAATCGAGCAGCGAGGGAGCAACATTCTCGTTGCCGCAGGCGGGAAGAAACACAAACAGCGCGAACGCGCAAAGGAGAACCCGCAGGATGTTGAATCGATTCTGCATATACCGCCGGAACTTCCGCAATCCGGCAACCAGCACGCGTGCTACGTATCACGCGACCTGTCGCCTTGAATCCGGTGTTGAATCACCGGACTCACAACGCAAGCAGCTCACCCATGCAAGGCATCGGCTTGCGGAATCGATGAAGCTCCTCGACGCTTCGCCTTCTCCGCATGTTTCCGGCGCGACGCGTCTGCAGCACTCTGATCAAAAGCCCGGGCGATCAGAGTATGCAGCGCCCTACCGGAAATCCCCGAGGCCACCGCCGGGCGGCTGAAACCAACCCCAGCCGATTTCCAAAAAAGCTAGCAGTTTTCGCTACTTACGTTGGTGAATTTATAGAAGAGGGTCTTTTACTGTCAAGGCGGCCAGGAAGCCCTCACGGGAAATATCACAGGGCTTTACATGTATTTACGGCAGGCAAAAGCCCGTGACGCCGCGCGCAATCTGCCTTTGCTAATCCCCTGAAATCATAGGGGAAGAAAGGCGCCCCTCCCTAACGACCCGCCGCGTCAAAACTTCACCCGCACTCACACCCGGCGCCCGTCCAGCGGCTTTGCACGCGAAGTTTTACTTCAGGTCCTGAATCTTGAGCGAGAGCTCCAGCAACTGCCCGTGATCGACCGGACTGGGAGCCTCGGTCATCAGGCACTGGCCGCGCTGGGTCTTGGGGAACGCAATGACGTCCCGGATGGATTCGGCACCCGCCAGGATCATCACGATGCGGTCCAAGCCAAAGGCCACGCCGCCGTGAGGGGGCGCGCCCAGCGAAAGGGCGTCGAGCAGGAAGCCGAACTTTGCCTGCGCCTCTTCCTCGGAGATGCCGAGCAGGCCGAACACACGGCTCTGGAGTTCCTGGTCGTGAATACGGATCGATCCGCCGCCGATCTCATAGCCGTTGAGGACGAGGTCGTAGGCCTCCGAGCGGGCTTCGAGCGGTTTGTCTTCAAGGCTGTCCAGGTCCTCGGCCTTCGGCGAGGTGAACGGGTGGTGCAGCGCCACGTGGCGCTTGGCTTCCTCGTCGTACTCGAACATCGGGAAGTCGGTCACCCACAGGAACGAGAGCTGATTGGGATCCACCAGTTCGAGCTTGTGACCCAGGTGATCGCGCAGCGCGGCGAGCACCTGATTGACCACGCCGGGCTTGTCGGCGCCGAAGAAGACGATGTCCCCTTCTTCGAGGTTCGTCGCCAGGCGAAGCTGCTCTTTCTCTTCATCGGAGAAGAACTTGAGGATCGGCGACTGCCAGCCGTCGGGGTTGGACTTGATCCATGCAAGGCCCTTGGCCCCAAGGCCCGTGGCCATGTTGGTCAGGTCGTCGATTTCCTTGCGCGAGAACTTTGCCCCGCCCTTGATGGGCAGCGCCTTGATCATGCCGCCGCCATCGGCGGCCTGGCGGAAGACCTTGAAGTCGGAGTTCTTGAACACAGAGGTGATGTCGATGAGTTCGAGGTCGAAGCGCAGGTCGGGCTTGTCCGAGCCATAACGGGCCATCACCTCGTCGTAGGGCATCCGCGGGAACTTCGCGGCCTTGGCCACTTCCTCGCCGCGGGTTGCGCTAAGGATCGCGCGCATCAGGCCCTCGCACATCTCCATGACCTGGTCGGCACCGACAAAGCTCATCTCGACATCGATCTGCGTGAACTCGGGCTGGCGATCGGCGCGCAGGTCCTCGTCGCGGAAGCACTTGACGATCTGGTAGTAGCGGTCGAAACCCGAGACCATCAGGATCTGCTTGAAGAGCTGGGGCGACTGCGGGAGCGCGTAGAACTGCCCGCCATGCAGGCGCGAGGGCACCAGGAAGTCGCGTGCGCCCTCGGGTGTGCTCTTGGTGAGAATCGGTGTCTCGACGTCAACGAAATTATTCGCGTCGAAGAACTGGCGCGCCGCGTGGGCAATGCGGT
Organism: Chrysiogenia bacterium; assembly: GCA_020434085.1. NCBI lineage: Bacteria > Pseudomonadati > Chrysiogenota > Chrysiogenia > Chrysiogenia bacterium. The sequence continues at coordinate 4,442 of JAGRBM010000211.1, forward strand.
GGCGCTGCAGGAAGACCTGCTGCACGCTCGGGCGGCGCAGGTCGATGTAGCGATACTTGTGGCGAATCGACTCGCCGGCTTCCACGCGGTCCTCGACCTGGAAAGGCTGGGGCTTGGCGACGTTGAGGATCTTCACCTCATCGACGAGCACTTCGATCTCACCGGTGGGAAGCTTCGGGTTGGCCATGTTGTCGGGCCGGGCGCGCACACGGCCGCGCACGGCGAGCACCCACTCGTTATGGACGAGGTCGCCCTTGGCATGGGCGTCAGCCGAATGGGTCGGGTCGCAAACCACCTGGGTGATGCCCCAGCGGTCGCGCAGGTCGATGAAGATGATCCCGCCATGGTCGCGGGCCGAATGGGCCCATCCGAACAGAATGACCTCATCGCCCACGTTCGCGGCGCGGAGTTCGTTGTTGACGTGGGTGCGCTGCCACCCTTCAAGACGGTCTACCGATGGTGCCGACACGGCTGGATTCTCCCGGGAAGTTTCTTTGATTTCAGGTGTTTGGGCGAGCCTGCCCGTCGCAGGCGCCGCTTTCCACAGGCGGCGGAGTCTACAAGGACCGCGCCGGGGAATGCAACGCTCTGGGCGCTGCCCGTGCGGCCCTGCCGAGGCTCAGGCCATTTCTTCGAGTTTCGCCGCCAACCCCGAGAGCTGAACCGGGAATTCTTCCCCGTCCGAGAGCCGCCGGAGCCGCCCCTCACCCGAGGCGAGTTCATCGTCTCCGACCACCAGGGCGTAGGTGGCACCCAGCTTGTCGGCGTATTTCATCTGTGCTTTGAGCGAGCCGCCCAGCAGGTCGATCTCCGCGCGAATGCCCTGGCGGGCCAGGTCCACGCTGGTCAGCACGGCCCACTTGCGCCCGGCTTCGCCGATGTTCGCCAGAAAGACCTTGGGCTTGCCCTCAATGGCGCCGGCCTTTTCAGGATCAAGCAGCATGGCCAGCCGCTCAATCCCGATGGCGAAGCCCGCGGCCGGAGTCGGCTTTCCGCCGAGCTGCTCGACGAGGCCGTCGTAGCGCCCGCCGGCGGCCACAGTGTTCTGGGAGCCCAGCCGGTCGGTGGTGAACTCGAACACGGTGCGCGTGTAGTAATCGAGCCCACGCACGATGCGCGGATTGACGTCGAAGGTAAGACCCGCGTCTTCAAGCCCGCGCAGGGTCTGGTGCCAGTGTGTCGCGTCCTCTTCGCTGAGATGATCGATGATCTGCGGCGCGCCCTGCGTCTTCGCGTGATCGACCTTGCAGTCGAGGATGCGCAGCGGGTTGGTTTCGATGCGACGCTGGCAGTCCTCGCAGAAATCTCCGATGAGCGGTTTGAAGTGGTCGTAGATTTTCTGCCGGTATTCCGAGCGCGTCTCGGGCCCGCCCAGCGAGTTGATCTCCAGCTTCGTGCCCTCAAGCCCCAGGCGCTCGAAAAAGGTCTTGAGCATCACCAGCAGCGTCACTTCGGTGGCCGCGTCGTCGGAGCCCAGCACCTCGGCGCCGATCTGGTAGAACTGGCGGAGCCGCCCCTTCTGCGGGCGCTCGCGCCGGAACATGGGGCCCATGTAGTAGAACTTCGCCACGCGCATGGTGTGGCCCAGCGAATGCTCGATGAACGCGCGCACCGCGCCGGCGGTTCCCTCGGGACGCAGGGTGATCATCTCCCCGCCGGTGTCCTCGAAGGTGTACATCTCTTTTTCGACGATGTCGGTCGCCTCGCCGATGGAACGGGCGAAGAGCGGGGTGTGTTCGATGACCGGGATGCGCAGCTCTTCAAAACCGAAGTTGCCGAACACCTCGCGCGCGGCCGACTCGATCCGGTGCCAGAGCACCATGTCGGCTGGTAGCAGGTCCTGAACCCCGCGAACGGACTGGAATTTCTGTTGCTTCGCCATGTTCCACAGATCCCGGTGATTCCGGGCGCGGCGCAACATAGACAAACGGGTATGCCAAGCCAAACCCCGTAAGAATTCCTGCCTCGTCCCCCTCTCCCTTTCAGGGAGAGGGAAATTTTGAAGTTGGACTAAAAGCCCGCGGCCCAGAATGCCTCACGCAGCTTTCCGGCGGCAATGGCGTAGGCCGACTCGCGGTAGGTGCGCCCGGTGTGGTCGGCGTCGGCGAAGACGTCGCGGCAGGCGGTATGCAGGCGCTCAGTGAGGCGCTCGCGCACGGTTTCGAGCCCCCAGGAGAACTGCTGCATATTCTGGACCCACTCGAAGTAGCTCACGATCACGCCACCGGCGTTGGCCAGCAGGTCGGGCACGATAGTCACGCCCTTGCTGCGCAGTACCTCGTCGGCCAGATGGGAGACCGGGTTGTTGGCTCCCTCGACGATGACCTTCGCGCGGATCTTGTCGGCATTGTCCTCGCAGATCACCCCTTCGAGCGCGGCGGGAACAAGGAAGTCCACCTCGAGAAGCAGCAGGTCGTCATTGCTGATGAACTCGGTGTCGGGCGCATCGATCACGCTGCCCGCATTCTTGGCGTGCAGTCCGAGCGCGAAGGGATCGATGCCGTTTTCGTTATAGACGCCGCCGCACACGTCACTGATGGCAACGATCTTGAGTCCCAGGCGGTGCAGGAAGCGCGCAGTGTGCTCGCCCACATTGCCGAAGCCCTGGATTGCGACGGTCTTCCCTTCAAGATTGTCCGAGTGCTCACGCGCCAGTTCCTGCAGCACGATTGCAATGCCCTGCCCCACCGCCGACTCGCGTCCCTGGGAGCCGCCGAGCACGATGGGCTTTCCTGTTACAACGCCCGGCGAATAGCCGTAGATCTTCTGATACTCATCCTGGATCCACGCCATCACCTGGGAGTTGCTTCCCACGTCCGGCGCCGGAATGTCGATGTTGGGCCCCAGGAAGCGGTGGCCTTTCTCGACGAACTTGCGCGTGAGCTGTTCGAGTTCGTTGGGCGAGAGGCTGGAGGGATCGCAGTTGATCCCGCCCTTGGCACCACCAAAGGGCACATGAACGAGCGCGCACTTGAGCGACATGATTGACGCCAGGCCCCGGAAATCCTCCATGTCCACTTCGGGATGGTAGCGCAGCCCGCCCTTGTAGGGACCGAGCACGTTGTGGTCCTGCACCCGGTAGGCAGAAAAGACCTCAAGGCTCCCGTCGTCACGCCTGAGCGGAAGTTCCATTCGGATCTCACGGCTGGAGATGGAAAGGAGCTGGTAGGTAACGTCGTCGAAGCCGAGCGCGCGGCACGCGCCCTTGAGAAATACATCGACGCTCTCTTTGGGGGAGATCTTTGCCATGGAAGGTCCTCGAGTTGGCCAGGAAAGCCGGCCTAGAACATCTGGTGCTGTTTTTTGGGCGGCGGCGTGACGCCAAGGTGCTCATAGGCCGCCAGCGTCGCGATGCGCCCGCGCGGGGTGCGCGCCAGAAAGCCAAGTTGCGAGAGAAAGGGCTCCACCACTTCTTCGAGCGTCGCGCGCTCTTCGGAAACGAGCGCCGCGACGGCCTCGACCCCAACGGGACCGCCCCCGAATTTCTCGATGATGGATTCGAGCACGCGGCGATCGAGCGAGTCGAGTCCGCGCTCGTCCACCTGGAGGCGCTCGAGCGCCACGCGGGCCGACTGCACATCGACGTAACCCTTGCCGGCGACCTCGGCGAAATCGCGGACGCGGCGAAGCAGGCGGTTGGCGATGCGCGGCGTGCCGCGCGCCCGCCGCGCGATCTCGTCGGCACCGTCGTCGTGCAGGTCGATGCTCAGGATTCCCGAAGAACGAACGAGAATCTGACGAAGCTCGTCGGCGTCGTAGTATTCAAGGCGCGCGTGAATGCCGAAGCGATCGCGCAGCGGGCTGGTGAGCAGTCCCGCGCGGGTCGTTGCCGCCACCAGCGTGAAGGGCTGGAGCTGCAGGCTCAGCGAGCGCGCGTGGGGGCCGTCGCCCACGATGTAGTCGAAAACGAAGTCTTCCATCGCCGGATAGAGGGCCTCCTCGATGGAGGCATGCAGGCGGTGGATTTCGTCGATGAAGAGCACGTCGCCGGGTTCGAGCTTGGTGAGAAGTCCGGCCAGTTCGCCTTTGTGCTGGATGGCCGGGCCCGAGGTCACATGGAGCTGCGCGCCCATCTCGTTGGCGATGATGTGGGCAAGCGTTGTCTTCCCAAGCCCCGGCGGGCCGACGAACAGGGCATGATCGAGGGCGTCACCGCGGCGGCGGGCCGCTTCGATGAAGACCTCCATGTTCTCGCGCACCTTGCGCTGGCCGATATATTCGGAGAGCCGCTGCGGACGCAGCGTGGTTTCCTCCCGGTCGTCGCCCGGAAGGCTCTCCGGGCTCACCATTCTTGTGTCCTCAGCGGGCATCGGCGCCTTCTTGCTCGCGCACTTCCATGAC
>JAGRBM010000212.1 GCA_020434085.1 Chrysiogenia bacterium
CGTGCCCGGCCGCCTTTACCGCGACCGCCAGATCATGGGCATAGACCTGCGAGCCCGCGGCGTGGCGGGGAAGAAAATCGTGGATGACGTAGAGGACTCGCATGGGCGAGCACCATCATAGGCGCGCCGCCAGCGTGGGGCCATTGAAGCGCATTACTTGCCCACGCTCCCCTGCAGGGCGCGCAAGCCGTCGAGGTAGAAGCTGGGCTCGGTTTCCTCGATGAGCCGTTTCAGGGTGCGGCGCGCGTAGGGGCCGGCGACGTGGGAGAAGAGTTCGAGCGGGCTGTCGTCGGTGTTGCCGTGCCAGCCGGCGGGTTTCTCCCACCAGCGATAGACGGCCTGATCGGGCTTGGCGTAAACGGCAAGGAAGGGCGCAATCGCGCGATCGTCGCCCAGTTCGAGCAGGCCGTAATACTCGCCGCGGTGCCAAAAAAGCGGAATGGATTCGCTGCGCGTGCGAAGCGCCCAGTAGAGCGGATCGCCCGGCAGGTCGCACCCATCGGCAAGCGGCAGGGATTTCTTGAAGAAGTATTTCTCGCGCAGGAAGCGCCGCGCGTCGGGGGACGCATCGTAGAGCGCGCGCAGCGCCGTGGCGCAGGCGGTCTGGTCGGGGCGAAGGCCCTTGCCCTCGTGCCCCTTGAGCCCCACATCGGTGAGGGTCTTGGTCACAGAGATCGCCGAGTAACCGGCATAGCGACCGAAGATGTCGGCAAGCTCGGCCTTGAGCCGGGGCGCGGCGAGCGCCGGGCGCTGGGTGCCGAAGGCTTCCTCGAACACGCGCTGGGCGTCGCTCTCTATGGCGCGGGCGGCGAGCTTGTCCACCGGCGCGCCGGCGGGCTGGGTGTGACCGAGCAGTTCGAGTTCGGCGATGCAGGTGAGCGCGCGGTCCTCTCCGGGATAGACGCTCTCGATCTTGAACTTGAAGCGCTCGCCAAGAAGCGGTTTGTCGAGTTTCTGCTCGGTCCGCCCGGCGATGTCGCTGAACTCGAGCATCCGGAACTCGCCCAGACCGTTTTCCAGACGCACCCGATGGACGCGGTTGTAGGGATAGGCCGAAGCCTCGGGCGGGACCTTGCCGTCGGGACGCGGGATCGTTCCGATGAGACCCACGGCGTGGAGTTCGAGCTGCTGCACCAGGCCCACTTCGAACCATTCATTAACGCCGAGCATCTGGGCGCCGCCGCACCAGGCGGTGCGCGGTTCGTTGTCGATGGCATTGACGGTGGCATAGCCGAAGCGCGCGCCGCGCGGGTCCTCACGGGTCGAGGATGCGTTCGTCGTCGTGGCCAGGGCCATGAGAAGGATCTTGCGGGGGGCGCTTTTGGCCTGCAGCAGGGCGGGCCCGGCCAGCAGCGCGAGAAAGCAGAAAAAGAGCAGCGTGCGTCGTGAATTCATACCGAACCTTCCTTGGCCGGAAAGCGGGTTTCCGCGCCAAAGAACCAGCAGGCCCTGCACCCAGGCGTTGCCCCGGGATTGTTGCCGATTTCGCCCCCACAAGCGAACCGGCGCGCTAGACTATGCCCATGAGCTACTACGAGAAACTGCCCGAGTCGATCTACTGGAACGTCGGCGAGCACCGCGTACATCTGGCCTGCGCCGCGCCGCTGGTGGCGGGCCGCAGGACGCTGCTGGCCGTTCACGGCGCCGGCGGCTCGGCCTGGGTCTGGGGCGAGCTGGGATCGCGCCTTGCCGGCAAGTTCAACTTCGCCGCCATCGAGCTGCCCGGCCACGGCGCCTCGGAGGGCCCGGCACTCACGGACATCGGCTCCATGGTGGCCGTCGTCGCCGGGGCGGCAGAGCGCCTCGTCTCCAGTGCGCAAACGCCGCCGCCCATCGTCATGGGTCACTCCATGGGCGGGGCGATTTCCATCGACCTGGCGCTCAGCGGAGCGGCGGAGCTCTCCGGCCTGGTGCTGGTCGCCACGGGGGCACGGCTCAAGGTGCAACCCACCATCATCGAGGGGATCGAGAGCAACTGGGAGGCTTCCTGCCGCAGCGAGGAGGGCTTTGGCCCCGAGGCCCCGCGGGAGCTCAAGGACGCCTACGCCAGCGACCGCGTGCAGGGCTCGCCCGGGGTGGCGGCCTCTGATTTCAGGGCCTGCAACGTATTCGACCGCATGGCTGATCTCGGCCGAATCACCCTGCCCACGCTGGTTTTCGGAGGCGGGAAGGACCTGCTCACCCCCGAGAAATACGCCCGCTACTTGTCGGAACGCATTCCAGGGGCGAAACTGGTGATACTGGAGAACGCGGGACACATGCTGCCGATCGAGGAGCCAGGAATCCTCGCGGCCCAGCTCGACGCGCACTTCCCGGACACCTCAAATGAGTGACGAGAAAAAAGAGTTTCGCTACCGCCGCTACAAACGCGCGGCGGTGAAGTTGCCGGTGATGCTCATCCACGGCGAGAGCGCCTATGAGGGTCACATGCGCGAACTCTCGCGCGGCGGCGCGCTCATCGAGACGACGCTGGAACTCTCGCCCGGCGACAACCTGCGCCTTGGCTTCCACATCAAGAACGTGCGCGATCCCATCGAACTTCCCATCCGCGTGGTCTACGTGCACAAGCCCGGCGGCGATACGCGCCTTGGCGAGGCCGCCGGCATCGGCGTGGAGTTCCTGGAAGTGGACGTGCAGCTCGGCGCGCGCATCGACACCTACGTGAAGGATCAGCGCTTCTTCGGCCCCTATTCGACGATCCTCAAGGAATTTCAGCGAGCGCGGCGGTAGCAGCCGCGCAGCTTCTCTACGAGAGATAATCCCCGACTTCCCCGTGCCAGTCGAAGACGTCCTTCAATAGCTGGGCGAGCATCTTTCCCGTGGCGCCCCAGATGGTGACGCCTTCGAGCCGGAAGAAGTGCACCGGATAGGGACGACCGCGAAATTCGTAGTCGTCTTTGCGTTCGTAGATTTCCGGGCGCAGCAGGTCGTCGAGGAAGACCTCGTGGAAGCGGGCCACCTCTCCGGGGTCGGGCTTGAGATCTTCAACCCCCGGAATCCAGCCCACGTAGGGGCTGATGACGTAGTCGGTTACCGTCACGATGTCGTCGAGCTGTCCCAGGATCTCCACCTGCGCCGGGGGAAGGCCGATTTCCTCGTGGGTTTCGCGAAGGGCCGTCATTTCCAGATCCACGTCCGTGGCTTCGGCGCCGCCACCGGGAAAGGAGGTCTGGCCCTTGTGGCTGGGCAGGTTCTGGGTGCGCTCGGTAAACAGGATGCTGGTGCGGCCCTGATTTTCGTAGAAAGGCACCAGAACGGCGGCGTGGCGCTGATACTCGGCGGGGGCCAGAATGCGCCCCTCCCCCATCTTCGGGAGCCGGTCGAGCAGGCGCTGGCGGGCGCGTTCAGCGTTCCACATGGGGTTTTCTGCCTCCGGGGCCGGCCCTCTGTCTGCAGGCGCCCTCAAAGGGCCCGCAAAGGGCTCCCGGAGAGCTATACCGCGCCCGGATCGAAGGCGTCCAGCCCCGTTCCTGACGTAACCTGCCGGAATGGCCGTGAAATCGCAGATATCCCTTGACTCGGGGCCGGTCGCCAAACATCTTTACGGGCCTGAATTCGCGGGGGAACCGCGAGAGTGTCTATAGTCCACGGCCCAGGCGCCAGTAGCTCAACCGGATAGAGCAACGGCCTTCTAAGCCGTAGGTTGTGGGTTCGAGTCCCGCCTGGCGCGCCACACCGCGGCCCGGTCGGGAGCAAGACACAGGGGATTCCCCCGAATCGCAGATTCAGTGGCGGGCGTAGCTCAGTAGGTAGAGCACCGGATTGTGGCTTCGGTTGTCGCGGGTTCGATCCCCGTCGCTCGCCCCAAATTTGATTGATTACTCCCCCGGCACATGGTTCCAGCACTGTGAGCAGCTTCCTCCAGGGGCTGCCTTCAGATACGACCATGCCCGCGGGCACGAAATGAACCGGAACTGCCATGTCACGAAGCGCTGAAGACATCCGCAAGGACATTCATCGCCTGATCGAGGAATACTTCGCATTGCCCGCAAGCGAAGACCCTGCGACCAAGCGGCTCACCCTCGTGGCGGCGGCCTATGGTTCCGAAGAGGTGAACGAGTGCGTCGACGCGCTGCTCAGCACCTACGTCACCATGGGCGCGCGCGTGCGGGAGTTCGAGAAGCGGTTTGCCGAGCGCGTGGGTTCCAAACACGCGGTGATGGTGAACTCGGGCTCTTCGGCCAACCTGCTGGCCATGGCCGCACTGGCCAACCCCGCGTTCAAGAATCACCTCAAGCCCGGCGACGAAGTGATCGTCCCCACCGTCACCTGGTCCACTACGGTGTGGCCGGTGATCCAGATGGGCGCGGTTCCGGTGCTCGTCGACGTCTCGCTCGAAACCCTGTGCATGGACATGGATCAGGCCCGCGCGGCGGTGACCGAGAAGACCCGCGCGATCTTCCCGGTTCACCTGCTGGGCAATGCCACCGACATGAACGCGGTGCGCGAGCTGGCCAAAGAAAAGAAGCTCTTTGTCATTGAAGATACCTGCGAAGCCCTGGGCACCGAGCTCGGCGGCAAGGTGGTCGGAACCTTCGGCGATTTTGGCACCTACAGCTTCTATTTCTCCCACCACATGACGACCATCGAGGGCGGCATGGTGGTAACCGACAACGACGAACTGGCCGAGCTCGCCCGCATCCTGCGCGCCCACGGCTGGATCCGCGATGCGCAGGAAAAATCGAAGTTCGAGTCCGACAACCCGGAGATCGATCCGCGATTCCTGTTCGTGAACACGGGCTACAACCTGCGCCCGACGGATTTGAACGGCGCGTTCGGGCTGCACCAGCTCGGCAAGCTCGACGGCTACAACGACGTGCGCCGTCGCAACGCCGGCGTCTGGGCCGAGCGGCTTGGCAAGTATGCCGACCTTATCGACGTCACCTATCCCGAAAAAGACTGCCGGCACACGTGGTTCGCCTATCCCCTCATCGTGAAGGAAGGCGCCCCGTTCTCGCGCCAGGACCTTGTCGACCATCTTGAGGCCGCCGGCATCGAGACCCGCCCCATCGTGGCGGGCAACCTGGCCAAGCAACCCGCGTTCCAGTATTTCCCCCACCGCATTCACGGGGATCTGGCCAATGCGCAGGCGATCATGGAGCGCGGCCTGTTCTTTGGTAATCACGGAATCATGAGCCCGGTCGAGTGCGACCGGATCGGCGCGGCCCTGGAATCCTTCCTGTCGCGGCACGCGAAGGACTGAGGCGGAGGCGATCCATGAGTGAGGCGATCAAGGCGCTGGTGGTCATCCCCACCTACAACGAAGCCGACAACATCGAGCGACTCTGCAAGGCCCTGTGCGAAAATCCGCGCGTGGCCCGTGTGCTGGTGGTGGACGACAACTCCCCCGACGGCACCGCCGACAAGGCCGAGACCCTGACAGGCGACTACCCCGTCACCGTGCTCCGCCGTGAGAAAAAGAACGGACGCGGCGGCGCGGTTCTCGACGGCTTTGCCTGGGGCGAAAAACAGGGCGGCTTCACCCACTTCGTGGAGATGGACTCGGACTTTTCCCACGATCCGGGCGAGCTGGACCTGCTGTTCGACAAGGCCGAGCAGTATGGTGTGGTGATCGGTTCGCGCTACATCCCCGGCGCCGTCATCGACAACTGGCCGCTCAAGCGGCGCATTTTCAGCTACTGCGCCAACCTGATCTGCCGATTCATGCTGAAGGTTCCCGTCAGGGACTACACCGACGGCTACCGCTGCTACAGCGCGGAGGCCGTTGCGGGCCTGGATCGCAGCCAGATCGCGCCGAAGGGCTTCATCACCCTCTCGGCCATGCTGATGCAACTGTATCTCAAGGGCTTTTCCGTTACGGAAGTTCCCATTCGATTCATCAATCGCATTCGCGGCGAATCCAATCTCAACAAAGGCGAGATCACCGAGGCCATTCGCAACGTGATCAAGCTGCGCAAACTGCGCATCGAGCTCGAAGCGCAAAAGCGCTGATCGACCGGATTCAAACGCGGACCGCAGGAGGCTCCCCATGGGCAAGAAAAAGGCGCTGGTTACTGGCATCACCGGACAGGACGGATCGTACCTGGCCGAGCATCTGCTGAGCCTGGACTACGAGGTTCACGGCCTGCTTCGCCACAGCATTCAACAGGAATACCCGAACATCGAGGGCGTAAAGGACCAGGTAACCCTGCAGTCGGCCGACCTGACCGACCAGATGTCCCTCTATCGCATCATCGACGAAGTCGAGCCCGACGAGATCTACAACCTCGGTGCCATGAGCTTCGTTCCGGCGAGCTGGACCCAGCCGATTCTCACCAGCGAAGTGACGGCCCTTGGCGCAACCCGCCTGCTCGAAGTCATTCGCACGGTCAATCCCAAGATCCGCTACTACCAGGCTTCGAGCTCGGAAATGTTCGGCAAGGTGCAGGCCGTTCCACAGACCGAAGAAACACGTTTCTGGCCGCGCAGCCCCTACGGCGTGGCGAAGGTCTACGCCCACTGGATGACCATCAACTACCGCGAGAGCTACGACCTGTTCGCGTGCTCGGGAATTCTGTTCAACCACGAATCCCCGCGCCGCGGCCTGAACTTCGTCACGCGCAAGGTCACCGACGGCGCTGCCCGCATCAAAATGGGCCTGCAGAAGCAGCTCCGCATGGGCAATCTCGAAGCCAAGCGCGACTGGGGCTATGCCAAGGACTATGTCGAGGCCATGCACCTGATGCTGCAAACCGACACCCCCGATGACTATGTCATTGCCACCGGCGAGACCCACTCGGTGCGCGAGCTCTGCGAGGTCGCCTTTGCCCGCGTGGGCCTGAACTGGGAAGACCACGTCGTCATCGACGAGCGCTTCCTGCGCCCGGCCGAAGTTGACCTGCTCATCGGCGACCCCGCCAAGGCGAAGGCCAAACTCAACTGGCAGCCGCGCACCACCTTCAAGGAGCTCATCGAGCTCATGGTGGACGCCGATCTCGAGCGGTACAAAAACGCGAAATGAATGTCCTGGTCACAGGTGCCTCCGGCAACCTGGGCCGGCGGCTCGCCGATCGGCTGGAAGCCGGCGGCGCCACCGTGTGGCGCGCCATGCGCGAGGAGCCTGAGGGCGAGCGGGAGTTGCAGCTTGAGCTTGGCGACCCCGAATCCGTCCGCGCGGTGATCGAGGCATCGAACCCCGATCAGATCATTCATCTGGCCGCATGGGTGGACGTGCCCAGCTCCTTCGATGATCCCGCCGGCGTCTACAACGTCAACGTGCTTGGCACGCTCGAGATGCTCAAGGCGCTGCGCGAGCGTGGCTCTTCCGCGCGCTTTCTCTATCTCAGCACCTCCCACGTCTACGGCATTCCACCCGAGGACGTGGCCCTGATCGATGAAGAAACCCCGACGCGTCCGGTGAGCCCCTACGCCGCCTCGAAGCTCGCCGCCGAAGACGCGGTACGGCTTTACGGCCGCATCGGCAAGATCGAGCCCCTTGTGGTCCGCATGTTCAATGTCGTGGGTGAGGGACTCCCCACCACGTCGGTGTGCTCGGCCATTGCCCGGCGCGTGCTGGCCGTATCAAAAGGTCAGGAGAAGTGCCCCCTCAAGGTAGGCAACCTCAAGAGCCTGCGCGATTTCATCACGCTCGAAGATGCCCTGGACGGAATCCTCGCGGCGCTCGAAAAGGGCAAAGCCGGTGAGACCTACAACCTGTGCACCGGCCACGGAACCAGCATCGGGCAGATTCTGCAGGAACTGGCCCGGGTGGCCGGGGTGGAAATCACCACGGAGGTCGATCCCTCGCTGCTGCGCAAGGTCGACCCGCCCCGGGTGATCGGAAATGCCGCCAGGCTGGCGCGCGACACCGGATTTTCCGCCTCGCGCCCCATGGAAGAGGCCGTTGCGGCCCTCTACCGCGACATCGCGGGCTGAGCACGGCTGAATGACTGGCCCGGATGGCTGGGCAACCGCCCTTCGGCAGAGCCCGACCGACCGGATACGATGATTCCCCACTGGAGAGCAGAGCAGCATGACTTTTGGTGAGATCAGAGAACGCATCGAACGCGAGCTGGGCGAGGGAACCAAGGCCCACATCGAGGGGATGCCCGGCGTCACCGCCGACCACGTGCAGGGACTCATCGTATCCCCGCAGTTCGAGGGCAAGACCATGATCGCCTGTCACCGCATGGTGATGCAGCTCTTCAACACGGAGATCGCATCGAACGAGCTGCATGCCTTTACTTTCAAGACCTTCACGCCCGAACAGTACGAGCAGCAGTTCCAGCAGATCTCCGTTCCGGGCAAAGGCTGAAACCGCAAACAAATCTCAGAAATCTGGAGTATTCACAAATGGACGAACAGACAAAGAATCGAATCGAAGAACTGGTCAAGGGCAGCAAGGTGTTCCTCTTCATGAAGGGATCGCCCAACTTCCCCTCCTGCGGATTCTCGGCGCAGGTCGCGGGCATCCTCGGTCAGATCAATGCCAAGTACGGCAGTTTCGACGTCCTCGGCGATGAGCAGATTCGCCAGGGCATCAAGGACTACGCCAACTGGCCCACCATTCCCCAGCTCTACATCGACGGCGAGTTCGTCGGCGGCTGCGACATCATCACCGAGATGTTCCAGCGCGGCGAGCTGCAGAAGCTGGTGGCCGAAGAAGGCTGAACGCAGACAAATCGCACAAGCAAAGCGCGGCCCCACGGGCCGCGCTTTTTCTTTGCAACGGCTTCGTTACGGCGCTGTCCCGGACTCTGTGTTAGGCTTTTGCGCGCATGAACCCCTGGATCAGATACTTCTGGCTCAAGAAAATCGCCCTCCCGCTGGGCGCCGTCCTCGCGGTGGTTGCTCTGTGGTTGGCCTCGGCGCCGCTCGGCGTCTCCGCGGTGCTCACCCTTGCCGCGGGCTTCTGGGGGCTTCGCGAGTGGGATGAAATCATGGGGCTCGCGCTCGCACCGCGCGCGGTGTTCCCGCGACGCCCGGGCAACCGCGTGCGCTTCCTCATTGACGGCAACGCGGTGATCGGCCGCATGGTCGAGGAGATTCGCAGCGCCCGCGAGCGCATCTGGCTCACCATCGCCTTCTTCGACACCGACCTGCCGCTCCTGCCGCCGCACGGCGGGACCTTCCTGGAACTCCTTGCCAAAAAAGCGCGCGAAGGCGTCGATGTGCGGCTTTTGTTCTGGCGCATGCCCGCCCACGACGCGGAAACCTTTGCCCCAGGCGGCGGGCATGTATTTTTTGCCTCGGAAAAGAACCGCAGCCTGCTTGCTTCACTCGATGCGCCGCTCAAAGTCCGCTGGGATGATCGCTTTGCCGGTTGCCAGCACCAGAAGAGCATGATCGTCGATTCGCGCGTGGGCTTTTGCGGCGGCGTGAACCTGGTAACCGAGTCCCTCGACGATCCCGCCCACGTCGACCGTTTCGTGGAGACGCCCTGGCACGACGTCGCCTGCGAGCTGCAGGGCCCGGTGCTGGGCGATCTCGAGGGCAACTTCATTCAGCGCTGGAACGCCGCGGTGGGGCCGGAACCCTGGCCGGATCGCGCGCGGGCGGATGATCTGCCGCTGAAGAACCTGCTGGGTTACCGCTCCCTGGGCACGGAGGCCCACAACCCCGGCGGCGCGAACGTACAGCTTGTTCGCACGATCCCGAGCCTGCACTACAAGGGCTGCGAGCTCGACGTGCCCGGTCCCGGCAAGGCCTCGCCGAGTATCTGGCGCAAGGGGGAGGCCAGCCTGCTTCATGCCTACCTCGATCTCATCGAGTCGGCCGAGCATTCGCTCTATCTGGAAAATCAGTATTTCTTCTTCAGCATCGGCGCCTACCGGCTGAACCTCCTGCCGCGCGAGGTCCTCGTTCGCGACAGCAAGGGGCGACTTCAGCACGTGCTCGCACGCGCGCTCTGCGACGCCACCCGCCGCGGCGTTTACGTGTGGCTGCTGCTCCCGGGCAATCCCCAGTTCGTCGGGACGAGCCGCAAAGGACTCACTCATCTCGAAGACGCAGACTTCACAAAGCTAGGGCTTTTTTCGCTGGCGCGCGATTACAGCTCACTGCTCAACCCGCGCTACTACCGTCCCATCTACATCCACAGCAAGCTCTTCATCGCCGATGGCGCGCGCTGCTGCATCGGCTCGGGCAAC
>JAGRBM010000213.1 GCA_020434085.1 Chrysiogenia bacterium
CGCCGCCATCGTCGATTCCCACGTCTTTGGCGTTGATTACCATGACACCGGTATCGCTTCCGTTCGAGGCGAAGACCGTGCCGCTAAAATCAGCCGTCTCCTGAGCGTCATTCGCCTGCTGCATGCCCTGGAGTGCCGGATCGTATTTAATCCGCGTAGTGGTCGTGCCGGAGAGCGTCACGGTTTCCTCAGTCGCATCGCCCCAGAATTTACCGATCACGTCGCAATTATTGTATGTCACAATGTAGACAATGTCGGTGATGGTCGCATTGCTCGGGGTCTCCTGGGAGGGGATATCTTTCACCGAGGACATCTCGGCCAGCACTTCACCACGGATCGAGGCCGTAACCGTCACAGTGCCGTTGGAGTCGTCGCCGTCGTCCATCATGCCATCGTTGTTGCAGTTGACCGTTTCCTGGGCGTAGTAGGCATAGGGGCCGGCAGTGGGCCAGGTGTCTTCCAGGGCGGCCTGCGCGGCGACGTTTGGAACGACCGAAGAAAGATACGACACACCAAAGTAGCGAAGGAGAGAGGCCAGCGCATAAGCGTCCTGCCCGGGTTCCTGAACAGTCGTAGGACCTTCCAGACCGCCAGCGTGGGTCGTCGTGAAGGACCATGCACCGAAAAGGCCCTCGACGAGAACGCTGCCCGCGGAGGCCTCGGTGTGGGTATTGTCGGGACCGCAGTCACTGTCCTCCCCGTTGACGGCTGCAATCACACCTGCCTGAATCGCATCGGCGTCGACCATCATGCCCGGGTCGTAATTGCACTAGTGCCCGTCGATCGTGAGCGTAGCAGAACTATCACCGGACACGCTCCAGCTCTTGATCATCGTGTCGTTGTCGGGATCGCCGTCGCAGCTGCCCTCGCAACCACCAGTAAGGGCGTTGCTCAGGTTGCTCGCGTTTACATTGTTGACCGCGGCGTCCACCTTGATCCCCAGAAACTGGGCGACATCATCGCTGCAGGACTGCGCCATCGCACCGGAAAAGATCACGATTACCAAAAAGGTTATATTTTTGAGTTTCATCATGTCGTCCTCGCTCCTCTTTGCGTTCAATGTCGTGATTCTACTTCTTATTTGATTACTCGGGTAGCCCCATGCGCCGGATCACGTGATTGCCGGCGCTGGCGATATAGAGGCTGTTGGTGCGCTCGTCGAGCTCGATCCCGAAGGGCTGGTCGAGCCGGGCATTGACCGCCAGACCGCCGTCCCCGAAATAGCCCTGCAGCCCGGTGCCGGCAATGGTCGTGATGACCCCCGTGTTGAGATCCACCATGCGAATCGCGTGGTTGTTGGTATCTCCGATGTAGAGCCGATTCCTGGAATCGATCTCCAGCGGCCGCGGTGATTGCAGCAGGGCGTCCACAGCCGCTCCCCCGTCTCCGCCGTAGCCGGCCTCGCCGGTCCCAGCCACGGTGGTGATGATCCTCGTCGAAAGATCGATCTTGCGCACGCGGTTGTTGCCGGCATCCGAGAAGTAGTAGTTGCCGGCCGGATCAAAAGCCCCGCCGGCCGGGAACTTGAGCTCTGCCTCGACGGCGGGGCCGCCATCCCCGCTGAAGCCGCCGCCCCCGAAGCCGGTGCTGCCGCTTCCGGCGATGGTCTCGATTATCCCCGTGCTGATGGTCACCTTGCGGATGCGATGATTGAGGAACTCGGCAATGTAGATGTTCCCGGCGCCGTCAAGGGCGATCCCGTGGGGACGACCGATCGAAGCATCGACCGCCGCGCCGCCATCGCCGTCCAGCACATCACTGCCGTCTCCGACAATCGTCGTGATGATTCCGGTGTTCGCCTCGATCTTGCGCACGCGATGGTTGGCCAGGTCCAGGAACAGAATGTTGCCGGCCGCGTCCTGGACGAGGTGGCGCGGGCGGCTGAGCAGGGCTTCGACCGCCGGGCCGCCATCGCCCCCGAAGTCGCCATTGTCGTTCATGGGATCGGCCTCGTAACCGGTGCCCGCGATCGTGGTGATGATGTTCGTCTGCCCGTCGATCCGCCGAATGCGGTGGTTGAAGATGTCGCAGATGAAGAGATTTCCCAGTGCATCGGCCGCCACATCGCCCACGGCATCAAAGCGCGCTTCGAGCGCGTCTTCGCCCTCGCCGGCAAAACCCTGCTGGCCGGTTCCCGCAATCGTCACGATGATACCCGGGGGCACGACCTGCGGATCGTTTCCGCAAGAAGCGACCGCAAATGAAACAGCGAGAATCGTCAGAATTGTTCGAGACCAGTAGTGTGCCTTCTTGTTGTAAAACATGCGCAAGTTGTTCCTTCCCCGCGTAAGAATCGTTACTGGAGTTCGAGCTCGATCCCCCAGAAATCAAGCTGCCCGCCATCGGGATCGCAGCAGTCGGTGACCTTGAGCGTCCAGGTGCCCTGCACCGACTTGCCCTGCAGATCGACCAGGTCCCCCTCGGGCTGGAATCGCCCGCTGTAGGGCGGAGTCACGTCCACGATTCCGAAGGGCGCCTCGTCGTCGAAGACCGTCCCGGAAAATGCGTTGATCGCATCGTCACCGTTTCCGTCGCTCAGGATCACCTCCGTGGCGTCGGGCGCGATGAGCGTAATCGTCAAATCGCCGGAGAACGAGTGGGAAATGTCGACTTCCACGTTGATGTCCTGCACCGTCCCGGTGGCATCGACTGTGATGGTGCTGAGCACCGTGGAGAAATCGGCAATGTCCAGGGGAATCTGTGGCGGTTGGGCGTCAAAGAACAGAGTCTGCCCCGCTGAGGAGATCGGTGCCATCAAATTGGGCACGATGAAGATGTCGCCGAGGTTATTGCTATCGAGCGGATCGAGGTTGGTCGCATCCGAGGCGAGCACAACACTGGCCCCGCCGGGAGAGATCCACGCAGCAAAGCTCTCGTCGTCGGTCTCGCGTCCAAGGGGCGGAATGTTCACGCGGCGAATCTCGGTCTCGCCCACCTCATCGTAGACCTGGTTGTTGTCCCGGTCCCGATCGAGCACGAAGACATCGGCAAAGAAGTTCGTGTCGCCGGCGACCAGGTTCGTGGCGTCCGAGACAAAGGCCACGAAACGCCCGTCATTGCTGATGGTGCCCTGCTCGCTGGCCCCGTCGGTCTCGCCGCCCAGCAGCGGAACGCTCAGGCGCACCGTGCTCACACCGCTCATTTCATCGAAGATTCCGTTACCGTCGGTATCGCGGTCTCGCAGAAACACGTCACTCTCGCCATTGGTATCGCCTGCCACCAGATTGGTCGCAAACGAATCGAAGACCACGTAGCGCCCATCGTTGGAGATCCAGGGCCGTTCTGAGTCGTCGTTGGCTTCCGTGCCCGCCGTGGAGACGCTGACCCGGATGATGGCGATGTCGGCGCCATCATCGTAGGTGCCCATTCCATCCACATCGCGGTCGTGAATGAAGATGTCCGCTGCGTCATTCGTGTCACTCGCTACAAGATTCGTGGCCAGCGACATGAAGACCACGTGCCGGCCATCAGCGGAGATGCGCGGGCGGAAGCTGTTGCTGTCGGTGTCGCCGCCTCCGTCGTTGAGCGTCAGGCGCGAGATCCGCCGGGCACCCGCAACAAGCGCGGGATCCTCATCGAAGATGTTGTTGTCGTCGGCATCGCGGTCGAGCACGAAGAGGTCCAGCGAATTGGCATCCGATTCGCTCGTCGCATAAGTGGCGATTACCGGCGCCCCGCCGGCGGGCGCAGTACCGAATGTCAGCGTCAGCGTGCTGCTGGCATAGACGATGGTGCCCGAGCCGCCGTTATCGCAGACCAGGGTTCCAGCCATGTCGTCCGTGCAGGTTTCCATCCCGTCGGTCACCTTGAAGGATCCGGGCACGGCGCTACGTTCAAAGAGGACCTTGTTGAAAATCGTGGTGGAGTTATCGCCCGTCCCCACCGTTTCGTAGCGGGTGGCGATATTATTGGCGAACGATTCAAAGACCAGGAAACGCCCATCGATACCAGCATCGCCCGGGTCGGCATTGAGCGAGGGGCTATGGCTGTTGCCGTTGGCCTCACTGATCATCCCGGTAATCGGATCGATCGAAACACTCGCGCGGCTGGTCTGCTTTGTCGTTCGGTCGTACAGGAAAATATCGCTGAAACTGCCGCTGTCGGTAAAGTCGATATTGCCTGCGTCCGACTCATAGGCAACCCAGTTCCCCAGGCCGCTGATGGTCGGGAAGAGGGCCGCGTCCTCGGCCTGAACCCGCCCCTGGGCGACCGAAGCCCGCTCGACCCGGCGCGGAAGCATCGCGTC
>JAGRBM010000214.1 GCA_020434085.1 Chrysiogenia bacterium
AGTACGGCGAATACTACGAGTATGTAAAAAAGGATGAGACCGGGGCCGAGCTCATCCAGATGATCGACCTGATCTCCACGAACGAGACCCGGTTCTTTCGTGAGCCCCAGCAGTTTGAATACCTGGAGCACACGATCATTCCGCAGCTCAAACGAGAGGCTGCAGAAGGCCGCCGCGACCGGGTGCTTCGGGTCT
Source organism: Chrysiogenia bacterium (assembly GCA_020434085.1). NCBI lineage: Bacteria > Pseudomonadati > Chrysiogenota > Chrysiogenia > Chrysiogenia bacterium. The sequence goes on from JAGRBM010000214.1 coordinate 196, forward strand.
GGAGCGCGGCGTGCTCCATGGGGCATGAGCCCTACACCATTGCCATGGTGCTCAAGGAGCACCTGTGCAATGAAAACAACTGGCGCGTGGAGATCATCGCCAGCGATATCTCTACCCGGGTGCTGCAGCAGGCCCGCGACGGGGTATGGGACATCCGCGCGGCCGAGCAGATTCCCCAGCGCTACCTCAAGCGTTACATGCGCCGCGGCACCAATGCGCAGATTGGAAAAATGCGCGCCAGCCCCGAACTGCGCGCCATGATTCGCTTCGAGCGCGTCAACCTCAATCACGCCAAGTATGACGTGCCCGGGCAGTTTGACCTGATCTTCTGCCGCAACGCGCTCATCTATTTCAATCAGCAGGCAAAGGTCGACATCGTCAACCGCCTGCTCGACCGCCTGGTGCCGGGCGGATACTTTTTCCTTGGACATGCCGAGAGCCTGGCAAACATCAGCAGGCGGGCGACCAACGTCATACCGGCTGTCTACCAGCTTCATGCGCAGACGGCTGCGAAGCCGCCGCTGCGCCGGGCGGCAGGGGAGTAAACCATGGCTGCGGACGAACCGATCCGCGTGTTGGTGGTGGACGACTCCGCCGTTGCGCGCCAGCAATATCGCAACATTCTGACGTCCTCGCGCGGGGCCGACCTGATTGCAACCGCGCCCAATGCCGAGATGGCGCGCCAGCGCATTCCCAAGCTCGATCCCGATGTCGTCGTGCTGGACATCCACATGCCCGGCGTCGACGGGCTGACTTTTCTCAAGTGGCTCATGCGCAACCTGCCCACGCCGGTTGTCATTTCCAGCACGCTCAACCCCGACGCTGCCAAGCTGACCATGGATGCATTTTCCCTGGGCGCTGTCGAAGTCGTCTGCAAAGGCGATACGAGCGGCACGGGCGCCTGGGGAGGGGACTTTCAGGACTCCCTGCTTCGTGCGGTGCAGGCCGCCGCCAAGGCCGCGCCCAAGATCAAGTCGCGTCGCGGCGCCAGCCCCCTCGTCGCAGTGGCAAACCAGCAGCGCGCAATTACGAGCAGTGCGCTGCGTGCAGGAATGCTGGTGGCCATCGGCGCATCGACGGGCGGGACCGAGGCCATTGCGCGCCTTGTCGCTGCCATGCCCGAGGGCTTTCCCCCGACGGTGATCGCCCAGCACATGCCGCCGGTCTACACCCAGAGCTTCGCGGCGCGTCTGGACACGCTGGGGCCGGCGCGCGTCATCGAGGCCAAGGGAGGCGAAGTGCTGCAGGCCGGTACGGTGCTGATCGCGCCGGGCGGGCTGCACATGGAACTGCGCCCCTCACCGCGCGGGCCGATCACCCAGATTTTCGATCCCACCGACAAGGGGCCGCGCCCCTCGGCCGACCGGCTGCTTCGCAGCGCGGCGCGCGTGATGGGCAAAAACGTGGTGGGCATGGTGCTCACCGGGATGGGAAGCGACGGGGCCGAGGGATTGCTGGCCATCCACCAGGCCGGCGGAATTACCATCGCGCAGGATGAGGCAAGTTCGGTCTGCTACGGCATGCCCAAGGAAGCGGTGAAGCTCGGCGCGGCCCAGCACAAGCTGGGCATCGACCACATCATGCCCCGGGTGTGCAAGCTGCTGGCCGTTGGAACAAAGGCGAAAACGCTTGCGGCGCAAAGCAACCCGTAGAATTCGATCAAACAACGCCCGTATGGGCGAGACGGCAACACGAAGGAGTCAGGGAATGCGGATTCATCACACGACACTCGGGGCGGCGCTCGCCGCCCTTGTTCTGACAGCCTGCGCCGCTCATGGTGGCAACCACCACGGCGCGCACTGGGGATACGAAGGTGAGAGCGGCCCCGCCCACTGGGGCGCGATGAGCGAAGAGTTCGCGCTGTGCGAAACCGGCAAGGCGCAGTCGCCCATCGACATCGACCCGCAGAGCGCGGCAGCCGAGGGCAAAGCGGCAATCAGCCTCGACTACCAGGCCGGCGGCACCGAGGTGATCAACAACGGTCACACCATCCAGGTGAACTTTCAGCCCGGCAGCACCATGAGCGTCGGCGCCGACAAGTTCGATCTGCTGCAGCTCCACTTCCACCACACCAGCGAGCACACCGTGGGCGGCAAGTCATTCCCGATGGAGATGCACCTGGTTCACAAGAGCAAGGACGGCACGCTGGCCGTGCTGGGCGTGCTGATCTCGGAGGGCGAGGAAAATGCCGCCATTGCTCCGGTATGGGCGGCCATTCCGGGTGAAGCAGGCGGAAAGGCCCCGCTGGCAAGCCCCATCAGCGCGGCGAGTCTGCTTCCAGCCTCGATGAAGACCTACCGTTACAGCGGCTCGCTCACCACGCCGCCGTGCTCCGAGGGAGTGCGCTGGCACGTGCTCAGCGAGTCAATCGCGTTCTCAAAGGCGCAGATCGACGCCTTCGCGTCGCACTACTCCGTGAACAACCGCCCGGTTCAGGCGCGCAACGAGCGCGCCCCCATGGTTTACGAAAACTAGTCCTGGTTGACTCACCTCTTGCCTTGAGTCGGATGCCACATCCCAAGTATCGTTTGGGGCGGCATTCGAGCGGCAAGAGGTGAGTCAATGAGCAAGAAATTCTCTCCCTGGGGCGACTCCCACTGCGCGGTGGTGGGCTACATCCTCTGGATCTTCGGGTTCACCGGGGCCCACCGCTTTTACTTTGGAAAGCCGGTGACCGGCACCATCTGGCTGTGCACCTTCGGCCTGCTGGGGGTGGGCTGGCTCATCGACGTATTCCTGATACCGGGCATGGACCGGCGGGCGGACCTCAAATACACGGCCGGGCCCATCGACTACAACGTGGCCTGGGTGCTGCTGACCTTCCTGGGCGTCTTCGGGATCCATCGTCTTTATATGGGCAAATACATAAGCGCGCTGCTCTACCTGCTGACCGGCGGCTTCCTCCTTATCGGGGTGGCCTACGACTACTGGACCCTCAACGGCCAGATCAGCGAGCGCAACACCGAGTATCTCCAGATCCAGCGAGGCGCTGCATCGGTTTCGTGACATGACGCGGGTCGGGCTTCCCCTGCCGCCCAAACCGGCTATGAAGGGCCCGCAGGGCCCTTTTCCCTCCCGGCGGGGGGAGCGGCTAGACTGGCCGCGCATCCGGGCAGGACAGCGGGCCCCCGAGGAAACCATCATCCGTGGACGAATACGTAAGCCACACACGCGAACTGCTTCACGAACTGGCGCAGAATGTACGCTGGGCCTGGAGCGGCGAATTCTCCGAACTCTTCAGCGAAATCGACGTCGATCTCTGGCGCCATACCAACCACAACCCGACCTTCTTTCTGGCAGAGGTCTCTCCCGAGTGCATTGAGACGGTCGCCCACAATCCGCACTACCGCGTGCGTCTGGAGCGTGCATGTCGCACCTTCCGCGACTACCTGGGCAGCACCTCGAACTGGGCGACCACCAACGCTCCGGGCCTTGGCGCGCAGCCGGTTGTCTACTTCTGCGCCGAGTTCGGCCTGCACGAATCGGTGCCCATCTACTCGGGCGGCCTTGGGATTCTGGCAGGCGATCACCTGAAGAGCGCCTCCGACCTTGGCGTCCCGCTTCAGGGCGTGGGCATCCTCTACAAGCAGGGCTATTTCATCCAGGAACTCGATCGCCACGGCGCGCAGAGCGAGCACTACGTCGACACCCCGCTCGAGCGAACCGCCGTCGAGCGAATCTGCGACGGACAGGGCAAGCAGCTCGAAGTGCGCTTCCCGGTCAACGACCACGAGATGGTCGTGCGCCTTTGGCGCTGCAATGTCGGGCGCGCCCCGCTCATCCTCCTGGAGGGCAACCTTGTTCCCGACACCAATGATCACGCATTCAACAGCCGTCTCTATGGCGGTGACCAGCGCACCCGCATCCTGCAGGAGATCATGCTGGGCATCGGCGGGCACAAGGCGATCCGGTTGCTCGGGATTCACCCCGGTGTCATTCACCTGAACGAAGGACACTCGGCCTTCGCCGTGCTCGAATCCATTGCGGAGTGTATGGAACTCGAAGGCCTGCCCTTTACCGAGGCCTCCTGGCGCGTGCGCGAGCGGACGGTGTTTACCACGCATACCCCAGTCGAGGCCGGGCATGACCGCTTCGATCCTGGCCTGGTACTCAACTTGCTGCGCAAATTGCGCGAGCGTCTCCACCTCTCGGAGCATGATTTCCTGGGACTCGGGCGCATCAATCCCGATGACCAGGGCGAGCCCTTCTGCATGACGGTGCTCGCGCTCAAGCTCTCGAATCACGCCAACGCTGTGAGCTCTCTGCACGGGCATGTCTCGCGCAAGATGTGGCAGGGCCTTTGGCCCCAGCGCACCCGGGACGAGGTGCCCATCGGTCACATCACCAACGGCGTGCATGTGCCGAGCTGGATTGCTCAGCCCATGGCGCGCTTCTTCAGTCGCGACCTGGGCGAGGATTGGCCGACCCATCTCTGCCATCCCGACACATGGTCGCGGGCGGGCAAGATGGATCCCTTCGACCTGTGGGACGTGACGAACCTGCTCAAGCGTGAGCTGCTCCACTTCCTTGATCGCCGTACCGAGCGCCGCGACGAGCGTCTTGGCGACGGAGTCAGCCAGCCCTCGGGCTTTGACCCCGAGGCCCTGACCATCGCGTTTGCCCGGCGCATCGTTCCCTACAAGCGCCCGACACTGCTTTTCCGCGATCCCGACCGGCTGGCAAAGCTACTCAACAATCCCGAGAGGCCGGTGCAGATTCTCTTCGCGGGCAAGGCCCACCCCAACGACGACCGGGGCAAGGCGCTCATTCGCGAGATTCACGACATTTCACACGACCCGCGCTTCGAAGGGCGCGTGATGTTTCTGGAAAACTACGACATGAACGTCTCGCGTCACCTGTTGCAGGGCTGCGACGTGTGGTTCAACTGCCCGCGCCGTCCCTACGAGGCATGCGGCACCAGCGGCATGAAGGCCGTCTTCAACGGCACGCTCAACCTCTCGGTGCTCGATGGCTGGTGGGCGGAGGCCTACGACGGGCGCAACGGCTACGCCTTCGGGCGCGGGCTGACCCACACCGATCCACACTACCAGGACGAGCGCGACGGGGACGATCTCTACCGCGTGCTCGAAGAGCAGGTGATCCCCGACTTCTACGACCGCTCACCCGAGGGCGTCCCGCTCCGCTGGGTCGAGCGCATGTCACGGGCACTCATTACGCTGGGCTGGCGCTACAACTCCGACCGGATGGTGATGGATTACGTGCGTGAGTATTACCTGCGTGCGGCCGGCACGCTGACCGCGGCCTATCCCGAAGGCCACGAATAGACGCGCCCTAGCTCAGCAATCCCTCATAGAGCCTGCCGTAGTGGCGGGCGGCATCCTCCCAGGTAAAGCGCTGGGCCATGGCGCGCTGCTGCGCCGCGCGCCAGAGTTCTGGCTCGTCGTTGAAGACGCTCACCGCGCGGCTTACGGCCTCGACGAGCGGGCGCTCATCGGCGAGTCCCACGAAGGTAAAGCCCGTGCCGCCTTCATCGCCCAGATCCGAGACCGTATCCACGAGCCCGCCCGTGCGGTGGACAATGGGCAGGGTGCCGTAGCGCATGGCGTAGAGCTGGGTAAGCCCGCAGGGCTCGAAGCGCGAAGGCATGACGATTGCGTCGCAGCCGGCTGTCATGAGGTGCGCAAGCTCCTCGCTGAAGCCGATCCACACGGCGACATTGTGCGGCAGCGCGGCGCGCAGCGACTCGATGTCGCGGATGTAGGAGGGCTCGCCCGAGCCCAGGAATACCAGGTCTGCGCCGCGGTCCACCATCTCGCGGGCGCCGCGGGCCATCAGGTCAATACCCTTCTGCCAGGTCAGGCGGCTCACCATGCCGATAAGCGGGCGATGCGAGGGCGGCAACCCCAGGCGCGCGCGCAGCGCACTCTTGTTCTCCAGTTTGTGTTGCATGGAGTCATGGTCGAATCCGCGCGGCAGATAGGGATCGGTTGCGGGATTCCATGTTTCGTAGTCGGCGCCGTTGAGCACGCCGTGGATCGCACCCGCGCGTGAGCGCAGCAGCTCGTGGATTCCCTGGCCCTGATCGGGTTGCAGGATCTCGCGCGCATAGGTGGGGCTCACCGTCGTGATGCGGTCCGCCCAGGCCACGCCGGCCTTGAGAAAATTCACCCCGCCGCAGTCTTCCAGACCGTCGGCGCGCCACGCGCGCTCCCACTGGGAGGCGGTCAGTCCCATCCAGTCGGCTTCCCAGTGGCCGAAGCGGCCCTGGTAGGCGAGGTTGTGAATCGTGAACACGCGCTTTGGCGGCCCGCCCACCGGCGGGAAGAGTTCGAGGAGCAGGGGCGCCAGCGCGGTCTGCCAGTCGTTGGCATGAACGATGGCGGGCGGCCGCTCGCTGCGGCGGGCCAGCTCGCACACGGCGCGGGTGAAGAAGATGAAACGCCGCGCATTGTCGGCAAACTCGCGATGCCCGTCGTCATAGAGGGGAAGGCGCGCGAAGAACTCGTCGCATTCTATCAACGTGATGCGCAGCCCGCTGGGCTCGGTCCGGCTGAGCAGGCGGGCAGGGACCCGCGCGGGCCCTAGGGGTACGGCCAGGTTGCCGCCCTCGTGGGAGAATCCCTCACGGTTCATCGCCCCGTAGGCAGGCAGGAAAACGCGCACCGGATAACCCAGCCGGGCCAGTGCCGGGGGCAGGCCGCCCATCACATCGCCCAGACCGCCGGTCTTTGCCAGCGGTGTCATCTCGGAGGCAAGAATCCAGATCTCGGACTTCACTTGGCGTCCTCCGACAAAAACTCCAGCGAAAGTGAGGGCGCGTCGCCGAGCTTCGCAAGCGTCGCCGCATCCCAGCACAGCGAGAAGATGGTTCCCTGATAGACGCGCTCGAAGGCATTTTCAGAGCGCTGGAGCGTTTCGACAGGCGCGGTCGACAGCAGCGCCCCGCTGCCGGTGAACTCCACGCGAAGGGCAAACCCGATGTGGGTATCGCGCAGCACGAAGGCGCTCGCCGCCAGCGGATCGAGCGCGCTGCCGGGGATCACTTCGTGAGTCTTGCCCGCGCTCTCGATGACGAGCGTGCGGCCGGGCGCCTCGGGCGTGAGCAGGCTCAGGCACAGCATCACACCGAAGCAAGCATTCTTCTCGATTTCCTGAATCTTCCACGCGCAGGCAAGGCGCGTCTTGCTCTCGAAGGCGACGCGCTTTTCAAAGCGTGCGCCCCCGGCGCTGCCGCTTCCCACAAAGCCCGCACCCTCGATACGCCAGTCCTTGAGCGGCGCGTTCGCGCGGTTCATCCCGGCGAAGGCGCCAAGCCCGGCCGCGCCCGGAGCGTGCTCGGCGGTGAACTCGCGCAAGCTGCGCAGCGGCAGTTTGTCGAAGTGGTAGTCGGCCAGCGCCTCTTTCTCGATGCCCACGGCATGCTCGTGGGGGGAGGCCACCCCGTCGCTGTCGCTGCTTTTGTGGGTGATGTCGGCGCCGCTGTGATAGCTCTCGCGCCAGCG
>JAGRBM010000215.1 GCA_020434085.1 Chrysiogenia bacterium
CTTGGACGCACCCTCAAGGACGCAGTCGACCGCGCCTATGAAAACGTCAAACGCATCAACTGGGAAGGCGTCCACTACCGCACCGACATCGCCAAGAAGGGCCTTCGCCGCGCGAAGGCGGACTAGGGACTTCGTCCCATCCGCCCTCTCCCTTCGGGAGAGGGAAACGCGCGCGAGCGCGTGGGTGAGGGTGTGCGTGCCGGCACTCGCTCTTCTTTTTCTGAGTCTAGCCCCCGCCGCCGCCCAGCAGCCCCTGCTCTCCCTGCCGCTCTCGAGCAAGCCGGCCGAGGGCGCGGCGCGCCTGAAACCCCTGCACTTTCCCAAGATCGACGCGCACACCAGCTACACGCTCAGCCCCGAGGGCCTGCGCGCCGTCGCCAACGCAAGCGCCTCGGGCCTCATTGCGCCTTTCCGCACGGAGGTCTGCCCGGGCGTGCGCCTTTCCTGGCGCTGGAAGATTGAGCGGGCCCCCACCGGCAGCGGCGCGCCCGGCAAGGACGGCGACGACTACGCCGCCCGCATGGCGGCGGTCTTCGACTACGACCCGGAACTTTATAAATGGTGGGAGCGCCTCGCCCGCATTCTGCTGAGCAAGGAATACAAGGAACTGGTTCCCGGCGCGGCCCTCGAATACGTCTGGAGCCCCGCCCGGGAGCCCGGCGCGCGCTGGGACAATCCCTACACCGACAAGGCGAAGATGATCGCCGTCGAAGGCGCGGCCGGAGAGTGGAGCGCCCACGAAGCCGACCTGTGCGCCGACTACCGCAAGGCCTTTGGCAGAGAGCCGCCGGAACTCGTGGGAATTTTTCTCATGAGCGACGCCGATAATTCGCAGAGCGCCGCGCGCGCGGTTTATGGGGATGTGGGGGTCACGAGGAAATGAACAAAGTAACAGGCTCATGCCTTTGCGGGGCGAACCGCTTTGAAGTCGAGGGGGAGTTCGAGAGCTTCTTTCTGTGCCATTGCAGCCGTTGCCGCAAGGACACGGGCTCGGCCCACGGGGCCAACCTGTTTTCAACGACTGCGCGACTACGCTGGTTGTCGGACGGCACCGCCGTTTCGCGCTACAAGCTTCCCGGCACCGAACACGCAAGAAATTTCTGCTCAACCTGTGGGTCGGCGCTTCCCAGCGAACAAATGGACGGAAAGCTACTCGTCGTCCCGGCCGGCAGCCTCGACAGCGAATTCTCGATGCGCCCCACAGCCCATCTCTTTGTTTCGAGCAAAGCGGCGTGGGACCATGATTTGGAGACGATTCCCCAGATGGAAAAACTTCCGCAGGGCGAATGAGTAATTTGATCTAGTTAAGAGAGAAACGTCGCCTGGACGGCCAGATTCGAATCGGCGCCGCCAGGGCTCTCCAAATCCATGTAAATTCTGCGGTCCATCTCGGGTCATTTCGGTCCATCGTGGGCCATCATGGGTCACGTGACTTGATCGGTCACAGTCCATCTCCATACTGAAATGAGACAGAGCGAAGGCGCGGTCCGTTGGTACTTTTTGCCCGCGCGTCTTCGATGGAAACGACTCCGATCCCCTCTCCCTTTGGGAGAGGGACAGGGTGAGGGTTTTGTTGCCGCAGTGACGGAACCCTCACCCGCGCCTTCGGCGCGACCTCTCCCAGTGGGAGAGGTGATCGCGGAGTCGGAGCCCACCGGCAAAACCAATCTGCCGGGACGGTCCCCGTGCGCGTGGAAGGACGAAGGGAGAAGAAAATTTTTGGAATTTGTAAACATCACCAGACCCCTTCGGAATGTCATCCCGAACCGAAGGGAGGGATCTCGCAGATACCAGCCGGCATTGCCCCTTTCGATGGCCGGTGCCGACGCGGGATTGCGAGATTCTTCGCTGCGCTCAGAATGACACCAGCAGGGGGAGTCCCGCCGGGGAAGAAAAAAATCACGGAATTCGAAACGGCCAGAAAGCCCGCCCTGAGTTCATCGAAGGGTAAGCAGGCACTCACATAAAGCAAGCGCCACCGAAATGCGGCCAAGTCTGAAAGGAGAGAAAAAGTGGTCGGGACGGCCAGATTCGAACTGGCGACCCCCTGCACCCGAAGCAGGTGCGCTACCAGACTGCGCTACGTCCCGACCGAGAAGAGAATCAGCCCTTTTTGAGGGCCTGAATGGCTTGTTTGTAGTCCTGTGCGCCGAAGACTGCGCTTCCGGCGACCACGACGTCGACGGCGTCACCGGCAACGCGCCCTATATTATCGACTTTTACCCCGCCGTCAATTTCCAGCAGGATTTCCCTGCCCGATTGATCGATGAGCGCGCGGGCCGCCCGGATCTTGTCGGTGCAGTATTCGATGTATTTCTGCCCGCCAAAGCCCGGATTGACCGTCATCAGCAGGATCATGTCCGCCGCCGGGAGCACCTGCTCGATCATGCTGAGCGGCGTTCCGGGGTTCAAAGAGACGCCCGCTTTGGCCCCGGCGTCGCGGATCTGGTTCAAAACCCGGTCGAGGTGGGTGACCGTCTCGGCGTGGACGGTGATCCAGTCGGCACCGGCTTTGGCAAAGCTCTCGACGTATTTCTCGGGCTCCACGATCATGAGGTGGGCATCGAGCGGGAGCCTGGTCACCGCCCGCACGGCCTCCAGCACCATGGGGCCCACGGTGATGTTGGGAACAAAGCGCCCGTCCATCACGTCGAAGTGGACCCAGTCGGCGCCGGCCGCTTCGAGGGCGCGCACCTCATCTCCGAGCCGCGCGAAGTCGGCCGAGAGAATGCTGGGGGCAATCAGGCGCTTTCTTGCCACGGGTTCGTCCTTTGCCCGGCGATCACGCCCGGGGCCCCGGAGGCTAGCACGGCGGTTCGGGGCAGTCGATACGGCGGCGTGCCTGGCAGAGATGAAAATCGGCTAGAGTGAGCCCCGCCCATGGACTGGACGCTCAAAATCACCCGCGCGGCCCTCGTGCTCTTTGTCTGCGCCTACCTGGTACTGGCGCTGCGCAACAACTGCGCCCCGCCCCCGCGGGTCTCGCAGGCGCCTGAATCCGTCCCTGCCTGCGCGCCCGGTCCCACGCGGATGCTCGCGCTGCCCGAAGATGCGCCCGATGCGGCCCGCACTGTGATGGGTGAGCTGGCGGCGCAGCTCGCCGGCTCGGCCATTCTCGGAGAGCCCGCCGGTGATTACGGCCCCCGGGGCGTTGCCTCGCGCGACCGGGAGGGCCTGCTGCTCGCCCCCACGGCGCGACTCATCGGGGGCGACGAGCGCCCCTACCTGAGCCTTACCCTGCTGCGCCAGTGCAGCGGGCGCATCATTGCCTCGGCCGCCACTTACATCGACCGCCTCGGCGAGGCGGGCGCGGCAGCCTACCTGCGCTCGCAGCTCACCTCACTTCGCGAGCGTGCGGGTCCCCGCCTCTTCTTCGAAGAGCTGCTCATCGATCCCTCGCTTCCCGAGGGATTCGAGCTGGAGCTGCGCGCCCAGCTCCGGCGCGCGGCGCTGGGGTCGCCCGCCTTCGACTGGTACGAGCCCGATCTCTCCGAGCGCCTGGGGTTGCCGGTGACCAGTCGCGGCCCCGAGGACTTCCGGCTCTTTCTTCGCGTGGGCGGCAGTCGCACAAAACTCTGGACCCAGACCCAGGTGCGCGGCCCCGGCGGCGAGAACGTGCTCTCCGAACGCCAAGAGCTGGACGTTCACCCGAGCCTGGCCTTCCGCAGCCTGCCCGAGCTCGTGCGCCAGGCGGCCGCGGTGCGGCGCCCGGCCGGAGCCCCTTCCCGCTGAGGCGGATTTTCCCGAGTCAGCGCCCTGCGGCCTTTTGCGGCCCGATCTGGTATACTCGGGTCATTCAATTTGAGATCGTTCTGGAAAGCTGCCGCGGGCCCCGGGGTTCGCGTGGAGGCCGGTGCATCCATGAAACTTCCTGTGCTTACCATCCAGCATATCGAGTGCGAAGGCCCCGGCATCATTGCCAGCTCTCTTCGCGCGGCCGGCATCGGCCTGCAGATACTCCACCCCTACGCCGGGGACCCGGTGCCCGACCAGCTGGAGGGCTTTGGCGGGCTGCTCATTCTTGGCGGCCCTATGAACGCCGACGATCTCACGACCCACCCCTTCCTTGAAGCCGAGCGCGCACTCATTCGCTCGGCCATTCAGTCGGGCATTCCGGTGCTGGGAATTTGCCTCGGCGCGCAGCTCATCGCCCGTGTGCTCGGCGCCAAGGTCTACAAGGCCGAGCGCACCGAAATCGGATTCAAGCGCGTTGAACGCAACCCCGAAGCCGATGGAGATGCGCTCTTCGGGGAATTCCCTGAGTTCGGCATCGTCTTCCAGTGGCACGAAGACACCTTCGATCTGCCCCTGGGCGCGACGCGCCTGGCACATTCGGTGGTGTGCGAAAACCAGGCCTTTCGCTGGGGGGACCATGTCTGGGCCGTTCAATTCCACCTGGAGGTCACCGCTCCCATGGTGCGAAGCTGGGTGGAGGCCTACCGCGCCGAGCTGAGCCGCAACCCCAACATGGACTCCGGCACGCTGCTCAGCCAGCTTCGCGATGCGCCGCGCTTTGCCCAGCTCTCCGAGCTTGCCTCCCCCATGATCGCCGGCTGGGCCTCCAAAGTCCTGAGCGCTTGACAGCCAGCAGGCGGAGGCATACCCTCGCCTGAAATCGAGAGAGATTTCAGGGGCATAAACGCGGATGCAGCGGCCCGATCCCCCTCTCGGTTCGGGGAGAGTCTATGGACGCTGGTATTCTCAAGGGCATTTACATTTTCCAGGAGCTCGGCGACGACGAGCTCGAGGAAATCGCCGCCATTTCGCAGGAAGAAGAGGCGAAAGCCGGAACAAAGATCTTCCAGGAAGGCGACGCCGGCGAGAAGCTCTACATCATCCTCAGCGGTGAGGTCCGCATCTCCAAGAACATCCCGGGCATTGGCGAGGAAGCCCTCGCCATCCTCAAGGCCGGACAGTTTTTCGGTGAGATGGCCCTTGTCGACGACGCCGAGCGCAGTGCCGATGCCATCGCCAACAAGACCTGCAAGCTCGTCAGCATTGCCCGCGCCGATTTCGAGCAGCTTCTGTTTGTGAACAAGGAAATCGCCTATACCCTGCTGTGGACCTTCGTCCGCACCCTTTCCGAGCGCCTTCGCGAGACCAACGAGAAGATCAAGGCCTTCTTCGCCATGAGCGGCTTTCAATGAGCCCCCTCCAGAAGGCATAAAAAACGGCTCCCATCGGGAGCCGTTTTTCGTTGCGGATTGCTTCGTGCAGATCAGGGAATCGTGACCTTCTGGCGCACGCCCTTCCCACCGTCATTGATGTAGATCTCGGTCGCCTTGCCCAGGTCGCAGGCCTTGGGATAGCTCACGTTGAAGAAGCGATCGAGTTCGAAGAACTCGTAGACGCTCGCATAGGGAAGACGCTGGCCCGCCACGTTCTGGGGCGTTCCCAGCGCGTAGAGCTTGGTCTGCGTGGTGAAGTTCGGCTTCGAGGTCGGGATCTCGGTGAGCGGGTAATCGCACAGCTTGATCTTGAGGCTCGTGACCGGACGGAGCTGGTTCTCGAACACGCTGACCTGGAACTGCGCCTCGCCCAGCAGCTTGCGCTGGAGCACCAGCACCAGCGTGAAGCGCGAGAGAGCCTTGCGGTCGAAGTCATTGGCCACGCCCAGCAGCGTGCGGTGATATTTTACGAAATCCGCCATCAGCGAATTGAAATACTGGAGCGGCAGGGTGCGCGTATTGTCGATGGTCAGGTAGTTCTTCTTGCTCTCAAGCCACGCCAGGTAGCGGTGGTTCGAATAACGGACTTTGAGGAAGATCGTGCCCACATCGTTGACCGCGTCATAGCTGACTGCGATTTCCGCGGGCTTCACCGTGTATTTGCGAATTCCCTCGGTGAGCGAGGACTTGGCCAGCGCCTGCTGGAAATAGTTCTGGAAGTCGGCATTGATGTCGGGGTAATTGAACGTGACCTTGAAGTCCTCGGCGCTGACGTCGATCTCGTCTTCATAGAAGCCCGTGATGTCACCAAGGGCCTTCATCATACTGGACGAGCGTTGGATGCGTGTTGCGTCCGCGGAGGTCGTCGAGGCGATCGCCCCACTCACGTAGCCATCGCGAATTTTCTGATACAGGTCCTTCGCATGGCTCAGCGCCGGATAGACGCGGTCCATTTCCGAACGGCTGAGCTTCTGGAACTCCGCTACATTCTTGATGTTGGATTTCTGGACGAAATACTCCGCCAGGGACTCCACGCCTTCCATCTTCTGTTGCTTGCCCTTGTGAAGACCCAGCATCTGCCACTGGTAGGGATCGCGATATTTCTCGGCGAGCAGGTTCTCCATCGTCTTCCAAGTGGCTTCTTCGATTCCGGCCGCCGGTCGCGATTGTTCCTGACCGGGGTCCTGCACCTGCACGGCACTGGCATTGACCGAAAGCGGCTCATCGACAATGACACCGCCCCCGGCGGCATTGACCACGCGAAGGCGCCCTTCAAAAGCGCCGGAGGTCACATCGCCCTCGAACATGAAGACTTCGTCGTAGCCGGCCATGGCCGCCTGATAGGCAACGTCGTCGATCTCCACGACCCCGCCGCGGCTTTCCACCTGGAACTCATCGAGAGTCCGCGGCTTGTAGAAGTCCTTGAGCGAGGTCTGGATGCCGTCGACGAACTTGCGCAGTTCTTCGTCGCTCATGGAAGAGCCCGAGGATTCGAGCTTGAACATGAACGCGAAGGCGCGCTGGCGCGCATAGATCACGCGGCTGAGCTGGCCGGGGTGCTTCTTGCCACCACAGGCGACAATGCCCACGGCGATCATCGCCACCAGAGCTACTAGAGAAAGAGACAAACCTGATTTCTGAAAAGCCGCTTTCACGGTTGATTCCCTCCGCACGCGAGGCAGGGCCGGCACATACAGAAGAACACAGTTCTTCCAATGCGATCGGATGAACGGGGCCCTCACCCCACCGGGTTCGCTGCGTGGAACAGTTAGAAAAACCCTATCACGTGGAATCTGAGGTGTAAATGCCTAATTTCTAAGGGGAATCGGAAGATATGGAGAAGCCGGGTGGGCGTTTACTCCGCGGCTTCTCCATCAGGAGCGGCGGAGACCGGCAGGTTCACCACCCGGAAATCATCGAAGTGCACAACCAGACCGGGCGCATCCAGATACAGGCCCACGTAGCCCTCGGGTGCATGGGCCAGTTCCAACTGACCCAGCAGCGCACCGTTGGCAAAGTAGCGCAGCTCACGCCCGCGAATCTCCAGGGCCAGCTTGTTGGCCCGGCCGCGGCCTGTATAGACAAAGGGGTCGGGGCGCCAGCGTGTCAGGTTCTCCCACTGGCCTGTCCCATTGTAGCTCGCCACCGAGAAGACACCGCCAGCCTTGACCGTGAACGTGTGAAAGCCCGCCTCGGGCAGCGGCTTGTAGCCGAACTTGAGGCCGAAGTCGGCGCTTTCGGGGCCGTCGACATACTGTGCCGACAGTTCGATCCGCACCCGCGGCGGAAGCGGCCCCACCAGCCACAGGTCGAGCTCGCAGGTCCTGTCTTCCGAGACGTTCTGGACGACCAGCCGCCCCTCGGCGTAGCTGCGCTCGCAGGCACTGCCCTTGCCCTGCCCCCATGGCTCGCCCTTGTCGAAGTTTTCGGAAAAGAACTCGGTTCCAAGCCCCGATACGACGCCCGTGCTCTCTTCGCGCACGACGGGCCTGGCGCACCCGGCGATCGCCAGCGCGAGCATCAAAAGCAGCAGTCTCGCTCTAGTGTGCAACGCGAAGCTCCCCGCCGTTGACGATCATCACCACATCCGAGAGGCGGTCCCCGTTGTGATCGCCGCCGACCGCGAAGTTGTCGAGCGCTCCCACAAATGGGTCGGTCGCACCGGCAGACTCGGCAAAGAATCCGCCGTGGGTGAGCACATTCCAGCGCTGAATTGTCTCGGGCCAGGCGCGGAAATTCATCTCCAGCTCGGCCGTGTTGCGGGTGGGGAGCTCGCCCTCGTCATCGGTCTTGGCACGACCGAAGGCGATCTGCTCTTCCGGAATCGTGGAAGCCTGAACAGTCGCAGTCTCGTCATAGATCGCTTCCACATCTACGAAGACTTGCCCCAGCCGCGTCAGTCCGCCATCGACGCTGCGATCGACCCACCACGAAACACCCAGCGGTTCGCCGGCATCGGCCTCGGTGTCGCCTGCATAGCGGCTCCCCGGCACGCCAACCGGTTCCGAGGGACTGCCAATGGAATCGCCCGGATCGGGGTAATTCGTACTCAGCGGCGAATCGAGCGGCGCAAAGAGATCGCCGTTGCGGTACTGCACCAGCAGGTTGGTCACCCCGTTCAGCGCCGTAATCCAGTCGCCCGAACCACCCTGCACCTGCAGCAGCAGGTCCTCGTAGGCATCGTTGTTGAAGAAACCCGCGTCGAAGTGGCGGCCGATCTTCGTGTTGGTGCCACCCGACAAGATGACATCCGGCCCCACCGACCACTGCGGGAAGTTGCGCGAGAGGTCATAGACGCACATTACACAGCGGTCCTCGTCCACATCGGGAAAACCGCTCAAGTCGTCGTCCACGCGCTGGTCGAAATCCACGTTGCCGCGGGTGAGGAAGTTGTGGTTGCGCACGCCGGTAATCGAACCCGTTCGCTGGGCATTGCTGGCGATCAGGCGGCCGAAGCCGCTGGCAACATATTCACTGCTGGTCGCATGGAAAATATAGATCCGCCCGCCGTCGCCATGGCCCGGTGCGGAGACCACCACGTCGAAGACGTGATCGCCGTTGAGCTCGGCATCGATCTGAACGTCCCAGCCCAGCAGGTCGCCATCGGATTCACCCCAGATTTCCGCATCGGCGCGCTCGTTGGGCGCGCCAACCTGCGCGGCCACCAGGGCATCGGGCTCCAGCTCCGTCGCGCCGGTGAGTTCCTCGGTCGGGTCGCCCGCCAGATCCCACACGCCGTCGGCGCTGCCGCCGGGAAGGCGGTAGTCGCGCGACTCGAAGTATTCGTTACCCACGAAGAGGTAGACCGCGCCGACGCGATCTTCACCGTTGCACGGGCTCATCTCGTCGCTCACTGCGCGCGGGCATGCACCGGGCGCGCCCACTGCCAGCGCGACCATGGACACGCCCAGCTCGTTGCGCACGTTTTCTTCGGTATCGTCGTCGCGAAGCCGCGCGCCGGAAATCGACCAGCCCGCCATCTCCCCGTTGCTGCGTCCGAGTACCAGCGACGAGGGACGATCAAGCCCCGTCGGACCGAAATCGTAGACCCCGTCGGAGAGGCTTCCCGCTCCGGCCGCGTCACGCTGTTTGATCTCTTTATCTCCGAACACGATGAACACCCCGCCGCGCCCTGTCAGGTTGGCAGCGCCTGAAGCGTAACGAAGCGGCGTGGCCGCCGAGAGCGTCGGCGCGCCGATGGCAATGTCGGGGATCTTGTCCACGTTCAGATCGCCGCCCGCGTTGACCACATCCCCGAAGTTGGAATCGGCTTCCGGCCCGAGGAAGGTCACGCCCGGGTAGCGCTCGCCGGCATCCGTGTCAGGCACCACGCGCGGCGCGGTGGGATCGAGAAGCGTAATCACGCTGCCGGCGGTGGCGGGGTCATATTTCCCCAGCACGTTGCCGATTTCGATGGGGTTGCCCGGAGCGCCAGCCTCCACGCCGCTGCGCGTGGGCGTGGGCAGGTGCGAACCGCTGGCCTTGCTGCGGTAGAGCGCGAAGGCATCACCCGAGCGCTGCGCGAATGTATCCAGGTCAGGCAACGCCGTGTTGAGCAGCACCTCGATCTGCCCCAGCACGCCGGGCGCGGTATAGCGCGCATAGCGAACCAGCGCGGCGGCCGTGGGCGCGCCCGTGGTCGAGTCGAGCAGCACGAGCAGGATGCGGTCCTCGGAGCTGTTGATCTCGCCGAGCGAGAGATCGCCGTCGGTGCTCACCTTGAGGTCGGAGGTAATCGTGACGTTGTCGCCGGTGCACGGGACCGTATCGCCTGCCGGGCAGACAATCGGCGCACCGCGCCGATAGGCGCGGATCGGATCTTCTTCAAAAATCTCCCACGACTGAAGCTCAAAGGCGGCCGAATCATAGGGCACGCCCTTGGTCATATCGGCGGGGAAATTGTCGAAGGGCAACACGTCATCGACCAGCACGCCGCGCGAATCGGCCTGCGTCACACGGCCGAGAAAACTCTTCACCAGGGCGGCATTGTAGAGATAGAAGTAGGAATTGCCGTCGAGCTCGGGGGTCATTCCCTGCCGCGTGCCAACCAGGTCTTCGTCGAAGTCCAGCACGAAGACAGCCCCGCGCGCCTCGGTCGTGCCAAAGGGCATGAACTCCGGCGCGCCGACGATGATCTCATCGCGCTCATCGTCGTCGATGTCCGCGACGGCAAGACTGCTCGCCGTGCGATCCATGCCCATGGCCAGGCTAGAGCGACCGCCGAACTTGCCGCCCAGTGCGGCGGCATCCACCACGATGTCGGGCGCGCAAAGCCGCTTGCGCTGCGCCTCCATGGAAGGGCACACGCCCACCGTTCCGAGGGAAGCGTCGGGATCGGTATCCAGATCGCTGGCATCCACGGCAAAGTAGGGATAGGCGTCGCGGCCCAGGTAGACATAGAGCTTGTCCGTGCCGTCGCTCGCCACCACGTCGGCCAGCCCGTCGCCGTTGATGTCGCCATCCAGGGAAACCGCGCCGTCGGCCGAGAGATCGTCTCTGAGCTCGTGCTGGATCGGATTGATGGTGAGCAGGTCGCTCGGCGCGCCCGCTCCGATCGTGGCCAGCGGGGAGGCATTGCTCACTTCGTCCCGGATCTGCAGAAAGTGATGGTAGTAGCCCATCGAGTCGATGCGCGGGGCAACAAAGAACTCGGGCTCGCCCGCCGCACGTGGCGAGGGCTCTCCGAGCACCTGATGGAGCACCGGCAGCGTGCTGAAGACGCCCAGGGGGCGCGCATCGAAGGCCAGGTCCCGGTCGCTGTAGCGCAGGTCCGAGACGAAGGCCCAGAAGGCGTTGCCGTCATCGCCGGTGGCGGTCCACTCATACCGCCGGGCGCTGGTATCAAGCGTGAGGCTGGTCTGGCCGGGCGCGCCTTCGTCACCGGGTGAACATGCCGGCGCCAGCAGCGCCAGCGCGAGGAGCAGGATGTTTGTCAGCCGCTTCAAGTGCGCAGCCCCTTCCACCATTTTGAGAAATGTTGCGAGAGTTCCCGCGCGTACACCGAAATCTGCTTGCTCGGCGCCTCTTCCTTCCAGACCGGCGCGGCGCCAACCATCTGGCCGATGGAGAGCGAGACCGCCTCGGCAAGGCCGTCCAGATCGTACCCGCCTTCGAGGGCAAAAACGATCCGTCCGCCGCAACACTCTTCGGCGAGATCGAGAAACAGCCGGGTGAGACCGGCAAAGCCGGCGCTCGTTACCTTCATGCCGCCCAGCGGATCCTGCGCGTGCGAGTCGAAGCCCGCGGAGACCAGGATCACGTCGGGCGCGAACTCGCGCACGATGGGCGCAACGATGGTGCGATAGAGGTAGAGATACTCGGCATCGCCCTGCCCCGGCGGCAGCGGGATGTTCACGGTGTAGCCCTCGCCCTCACCCGTGCCGACTTCAGAGAAGTGCCCGCTGCCCGGGTAGTAGGGATACTGGTGCGAGGAGACGTAGAGCACATCGCTCCGCCCGATGAAGCTGGCCTGGGTGCCGTTTCCGTGATGGAGATCCGGGTCGATGATGGCCACGCGCTTTGCACCGTAGTTCTTGAGCAGATCTTCGGCGGCGATGGCCACGTTGTTGAACAGGCAAAAGCCCATGGAGCGCCCGGGCTCGGCATGGTGGCCGGGCGGGCGCACCAGCGCAAAGCCCGAACCGCCCTCTTTCATGGCGTGGCGTGCCAGATCGACCACGCCGCCCGTCGAGAGCAGTGCCACGTGGTAGCTCTGGGCATTGGCGGCCGTGTCGGCATCAATCCGACCGCCGCCCGCTTCGCTCAGCGTGCGCACGCGCTCGACGAGCTGGAGGCTGTGGTTGAGTTCAATGAGCTGGGGATCCGCTTCGGTGGGCACCACGAGTTCGACCTTCTTGAGCAGGCCATCGGCATTGAGACGCTCGGAAATCGCGCGCAGCCGGTCGGGCTGCTCAGGATGGCCGGCTCCCATGTCGTGGAGCAGGTAGTCGTCGTGGGTCACGATGCGGGGGGTCGTCATGCAAGTCCCAATGGGCCCAGCGGGAAAAGGCCGCTGGAATTTCGCGGGGTTGGCAACCACTGCGCGAGTGTCCGGCTACCCTTTAGCTACCCGGGGGGCCAACTTCAAGCATTTCGGGCGCTGGCGCCCCTCTGCCCCGTTTTTACGTGGCTTGCGACCTGCCCCGGCGGGCACCCGTGTGCTAAAGCAGGGGGCGCGGCGGCCCGGCAAAGGCAAGAACGGGCCCCCGCCGGAGAAACCATGCTCAGTCTGGGCGGCGGAGAACTCATTCTGATCGGCGTGCTGGCCATCGTGCTCATCGGGCCCGAGAAGCTGCCCGATGCCGCGCGCTGGCTGGGAAAGACCTGGGGCGGGATGCGCCGCGCACTCGATGACGTGACCGGTGAATTCCGGCGCGAGCTTCACCAGGTGGACGAGGAAGTCCGCCAGGTCAGCCGGGCTGCCCTCGACCAGAATAAAGCGCAGCCGAAAACCCCCGAAGAACCCGCGGACCCCGGCGAGGTCACGGCCGATGCCGACCTGGCCGATTTTATCGGCGAGGTGACCGGCACCAGCGAGGAGAGCGAGGACCCGGCGTCGAAATGAGCGCTCCCGATTTCTCCGAGATGACGCTCACCGAGCATCTGGCCGAGCTGCGCACGCGGCTCATCCGCGCCATGATGGGAATCGCAGTCGGCTTTGCGATCTGTTACGGCGAGTCCCAGCGGGTACTCGACTTCGTGCTCGCCCCGCTCGAGCGCGTGCTCCCCGAAGACTCCACCATCCAGTTCACCAGCCTGCCCGAGCCCTTCTTCGTGCACCTGAAGGTCTCGGCACTGGCCGGCTTCTTTCTGGCCAGCCCGTGGGTCTTCTACCAGCTCTGGAAGTTCGTCGCGCCGGGGCTCTACGCGCAGGAAAAGCGCATGGCGCTTCCCTTCGTCTTTCTCTCGACGCTCTTCTTTACCTGCGGGTCGGTGTTCTGTTTCTACTACGTGTTCCCCGTGACTTTTGAATACTTCATGACCTTTGGAACGGCGGACATCCGCCCGATTCCAAAGCTCGGCGAGTATTTCTCCCTGGTCACGAAGTTGCTGCTGGGATTCGGCATCGTCTTCGAGCTGCCGGTGGTCTGCTTCTTCCTGGGGCGCATGGGAATCCTGCACTGGCGCCCCATGGTCTCGGCCTGGCGCTACATCACAGTGATGATCTTCATCGTCGCTGCAGTTCTCACGCCTCCCGACCCGGTCAGCCAGGTCATGCTGGCCGCGCCGCTCATGATTCTCTACGGGATCAGCGTGGTGGTCGTTGCCGTTACCGGCGCGAAGGACACAGTCTAGCGGAAGTTACGGTCGCACGGCCCGAAGCACGCGCAGGAAGTTTTCTCCCAGAATCTTGCGGATCCTTCGCTCGTCCCACCCACGCTTAAGCATCAGCGCCACCATGCGCGGCTGGAAGGTGATGTCGGGCAGCTCGCGCGGCATCCAGATCATTCCGTCGTAGTCCGATCCCAGGGACACGAAGTCCTCGCCCACCACGTTGATCACGTGCTCCATGTGGTCGATCACCTTCGAGAGCGCGCAGCCAAACCAGGTCTGGTCGAGATACTGCGGGTGGTAGACGATGCCGATCGTCCCGCCGCGCTCGGCAATGGCGCGAATCTGCTCATCATCGAGGTTGCGCCAGCTCTTGCGGACCGAACTGATGCCGGTGTGGGTCACGACCAGCGGGATTCCGGGGTCGGTGGCTTCGACCGCGTCGAAGAATCCCTTGCGGTTGATGTGCGCCAGGTCGACCATGATGCACTTTTCCTGCATGCGCACACAGAACTCGCGCCCGAAGTCGCTGAGCCCCTCGTCCTGGTGACGCAGCGCCGTGCTGGGGGTCGCGATCTTCGAGCGCATCATGTGAACGATGGTGATGCGGTGCACCAGGTCGTCGGGAATCAGATCGAGGCTCTCCACCGAATAATCGAGAGCCTGTCCGCCCTGGATGGAAATGAGCGCCGCGGTCTTGCCGTGGGCGCGGGCGACTTCGTACTCGGTGAAGTTGCGTACCAGTGCGTAGTCGTCGGGAAATTCCGAGAGCTCGGCTGCCAGGCGCTTGAGATTCTTCACCGTCGTCTGCGGCCGCATGGACTCGGGGCGGAACGGGTTGGTCGTCACGTCCCATGAAACCCCGGCCAT
This sequence comes from Chrysiogenia bacterium, assembly GCA_020434085.1. Taxonomy (NCBI): domain Bacteria; kingdom Pseudomonadati; phylum Chrysiogenota; class Chrysiogenia; species Chrysiogenia bacterium. Next base: position 14,310 of record JAGRBM010000215.1, read on the forward strand.
CTGCGCCTCGCGCGCCCGGGGAAAATCCACCTGATTGAAGAACGCCGAGCCCGGCAGAAACGGGCGGTGGCGCTTCGAGAGGTCATAGCCCGGAAACACCCGCGACCAGATGAAGCTGCACGTGTGCAGGTCGATGACCTCGCTGCTCAGGTAGAGGTCCACCGCCTCGCGTGAGATGCCCAGCTCACTGGCCCATGCCGCGGGCTCTGCCCGGTAGTCACGGTAACGAAGCCGCCCCATGGTTTCTCTCCCCGCCCGCGCGCGCTAGAGCGCGGCGTGAATGCGCTCGGCAGCGCGGGTGGCCATGGCCATGATGGTGATCTGCGGATTGACCCCGAGCGGCCCGGGCACGGTGCCGCCATCGACGATGTAGAGGCCCTTGACGTCGTGGGTCTCATGGTCGGGACTGACGACACTCTTTTTGGGGTCCTTGCCGATGTCGCAGGTACCCAGCGGGTGCCAGCTAGTCAGCATGAGCTCGCTCGCCTTGACCTTGAGCTTGCCGAAGGCTTCGAGCTCACTCTGGTTTCGAATGCTCGGGAAGCGGAACAGCAGCGGCATGGCGCGCTCGGCGCCGGCAGCCAGCAGCATCTTCGCCCCCAGGTACATGCCCCGGTGAAGCTTTTTCGTGTCCTCGTCGGTGAGCGAATAGGTCACGAGCGGCTTGCCCCCGCCCATGCTGCGCACGCGCCCGGGACGCGCAACGTCCTCGATCATGGTGCCGAAGCCCACGACCTTGTCGTAGTCCTCGATGAGGTCCATGAACTCGCGCCCTACGAAGGGGATCGTAATCGGGGCCATGTTGAGCGAGCCGCGCCCGGACTGCAGCAGGATACCCTCGCGACCGAGGAACTCATCGCAGCTTCGCGTGTTGGGCACGAAGGCCTCTCCCTCGAGCACCTCGTCGAAGAGCCCGCTCACGCCGGTGCTCGGGTGCACGGCCAGGTTCTTGCCCAGCTCGCCGCTGGAGTTGCAAATGCCCTGTTCGAGCAGCATCACCGGCGTCATCACTGCGCCGCCGGCAAGAACCACCTTGCGCGCGCGGATCCACAGGTCCTGCCCGGTCTCCACGGACTTGGCGTGAATGCCCACGGCCCGGCCGTTCTCAATCATCACGCGGTGGGCTTTGGATTCCTTGATCACCATCGCGCCGCGCGCGGCGGCCTGCGGCAGGTAGGCGATGTCCACGCTCCGGCGGGCCATGGACGGGCAGCCAAGGTCGCACACTCCCTCACCCGTGCAGCCGGGCGCATTGCGCTGGAGGTCGTAGTGATTCCAACCCAGCGCGTCGCAGCCCTCGGCAATCTTGCGCGCCGCGCCCTGGAGGAACTTGTCCTCGGAGTGCACGACCTGCAGCTCGCGATCGACCTTTTCGAAGTAGGGAGCCATGCGCGAGGGTTCGAACTCGTCGGTGCCGATGTTCTCGCACCAGCGATTGAGCACCCGGTCCGGGGTGTGGTAGCTCACGCCGGTATTGATGGCCGTCGAGCCGCCAACCAGCTTGCCCATCAGGATCGGAATGATCGTGTTGCCCACGCTGGGAACGGCGCCGCCGCCGCGGTAGAACTTCTTGTGGGCCTCGTGCAGGTTGCCGGTGAAGGCGTCGCGCCGGTAGAGCTTGCCCTCTTCGAGGAAGACCACGGCGTGGCCCTTGAGGGCGAGCTCGGTGCCGACCACCGCGCCGCCAGCGCCGGTGCCGACCACGACCACGTCGCACTCGATCTGCTCGCCGTCTTCAAAGTCAGTGGCGTCGGAAACCTGGGAGAGCCAGCGCTCGGGCTCGGCCGGGCCGCCCTTGCGGTAGGTCTTCCCCGCCGCCGCGTAGACTTCTTCGTCGTCGAAGTGGGCGGCCTTGAAGGCAAATCCAAGCGCCATGACCGGCAGGCGCAGGGAGGAATCCTTGAGCCAGCGGCCGAGCAGCTCGTCGCGCTTGCCGGCGGAAAGGCGCGAGAACGGGCGCCCGGTGCGCAGGATGGCGGCCTTGTCGAGCAGTTCCATCATGCCCGAGAGCACGCCGATCGCGCGCTTGTTGCCGCCGACCAGTTCTTCGAGCGATCCCAGCGTGCGTTCGTTGGCGCCGGGAAAGACGCGGCCCACCGGGATCAGGGACCTGCCGAAACTGAGGGCCAGCTCGCGCTGGCGCGGGGAGAAGTGGCTCATTTGCGTTCCTTCCGGGAAGCGGTGTTTCCCGATTCGAGCATGCGCCGGGCATGCTCGCTCATGTAGCGTTCAACCGCGGCCTGCGTCGCCGCGGCATTTTTCTTTTTGATGGCCCCGAGAATGGCACCCAGACGCTCGATGAGCCAGTCATGATCGCGCAGCGGCGAGGCAAATGCCTCGGTCGCGCCCGCCCCGGAGGCCGCGCTCACCGAGTTCATCACGAGCGTGACCGCCCGGTTCCCCGTGGCATTGGCCAGCACACGGAAGAATGCGATCTCGAGTTTCTCTGCTTCGCGGTAGTCGGTGATGGGCCGGAGTTTCTCGTAGAGCTTTTCGAGCTCGGCGGTCTGGGCGCCGTCGATGCGCTCGGCAGCGAGTTTGGCGAAAGCGGCCACAATGACCGAGCGGGCTTCGAGGATCTCGCTGTAGAGACCCGAGTCGGTGCTTTCGATGACGGCCAGATACTTGAGCAGGTCGGCCCCGCCGGATTTTTCAATGTCCTGGACGATGCTCCCCACCCCGTGGCGGGTCCGAATGAGGCCCTGCTGCTCCAGCCGAACAAGCGCGTGCTTGACCGAGGTCCGGGTCACCCCGTAGCGCCCTGCCAGCTCGCGCTCGGGCGGCAGCGCCCCGCCCGGGGCGTAGGTGCCGTCGAGAATCTCCGACTGGATGCGCTGGGTGATCTCGTCGACGACGCTCTCACGACGCAGCGGATTGGCAGCAAGTTCAGGCATTCCGGCTCCCTTGGCGCAGTGGCTCAGCCACTATGCCAA
>JAGRBM010000216.1 GCA_020434085.1 Chrysiogenia bacterium
CGCGGCCAATATCTCGACTACCTGCCGCAAGGACGGCGATTACTACGTGCTCAACGGCACCAAGTGCTTCATCACCAATGGCGGGCGCGCCTCATGGGTGGTGGTGTTCGCGACCCTGGACAAGACCAAGGGGCGCGAAGCGCACCGCGCCTTCATCGTGGACAAGGGGACCCCCGGCTTCAGCCTCGGCAAGATCGAGAAGAAGCTGGGCCTTCGCTCCTCGGAGACGGCCGAGCTGGTCTTCGACGAATGCCGCGTGCACAAGGACAATCTGCTGGGCGGGGAAGAGCACTATGAGAAGATGGGCTCGGGCGGCTTCAAGACCGCGATGAAGACCTTCGATTCGACCCGCCCGCCGGTGGCCGCGATGGCGACTGGCATCGCGCGGGCTTCCTATGAGCTGGCCCGCGACGCGGCCAAGGATATCCACATGCTGGGCCGCCCGCTCGCGCGCAACCAGGTCGTCCGCGAGAAGCTCGCCGAGATGGAGCGCAAGATCACGGCCGCACGCCTGATGATCTGGCACGCCACCTGGATGGCCGATCTGGGCATCCCCAACTCCAAGGAAGCCTCCATGTGCAAGGCCTACGCCGGCACCGTGGCCAAGTGGGTGACCCGCGAGGCGATCGGGATGATCGGCGGTCACGGCACCGAGCAGGAGGCGCTTCTCGAGAAAGCCATGCGCGACATCCAGGTGTTTGATATTTTTGAGGGAACCGGCCAGATCCAGCGCCTCATCGTGAGCCGCCGTCTCATGGAAGGGCTGCGCATCGAGTAGTTTTCTGGACCGGTTAGACCATAAAGTTATTTCGTATGTAGATGGTGTTAACTTCTTGATATTAAACGGACTATTCAAGTTGATAGCGGGGCGCCATCGGGCGCACCGCCGGCATTTGAGGGCGATTCACAATTGACGCGCTGTCTCATCTCTGATAGAAAGTAAGTGTTTACTCACTCTTGCCCGGAGGGCGCGCCAACATGTCACGAGCAGCAACTCAGCCCAAGAAATCCTCGGGAAGCAAAGACGCCCCGGAGACCTCGAAGTCCTCAACGCGCAAGCGGACCTGGCTGTCGGGAGCGGTTCGGCGTGAGGAGATCCTGGCCTCGGCCATCAAGGTCTTCGCCTCCAAGAGTTATCAGGGAACCACCGTTCGCGACATCGCCAAGGAAGCCGGCGTGTCCGAGGCGCTCTTATATAAATACTTCCCTTCGAAGAAGGCGCTCTTCCTCGAAGCCTTCGAACGCTCCAACAAGTTCCTCTTCGAGAAGCTTCAGGAAATGCTGCGCTCCTCCAAGCGACCCAAGGAAATGGCCCGGGAGCTGTTCCTGTTCTACTACCGCTTCCTTCAGGAAGATCAGGTCTACCCCCGGATGCTTTTCCTCGTGATGGCCGAACTCGATGACCCCGAGGTCAAGAAGGTCTTCGTGGGCGGGCTCAAGAAGACTGCCAAGCTCGTCCAGCGCTCACTCAAGCAGGCGCAGGACTACGGACTTGTCGAACGCAAACTCAACGTCGAAGCCAGCTCCTGGCTGATGCTCGGCGCTTACCAGATGCTCGCCCTGATGAAGGAAGCGGGCATCCTGACCGAAATGTCGGAAAAGGAATTCGCCGCGGTCATCGACTCGGTGCCCGAGGCATTCTCTCCCTCTACCAAGTAATGAAACCACGTCGCATCGTCGTTGGCGCGCTGGCAAAGAAGAAGCGCGTGCTTCCGCCGCAGGTGGAACCCATCAATCTCTATTGCCTCAA
>JAGRBM010000217.1 GCA_020434085.1 Chrysiogenia bacterium
GGGGCAGCGCGAGCTTCCCGCTGCTCGAAGCGGGCTGGCAGTCGCGGCAGGTCGCCGCAGAGTTTCTCGAACGCACCGCCGCGCGCGCTGCCGCCCTTGGGCCCGACGGCCTTGGCGTGCTGGCCGAGTCAGCCGCACAGATCGGCCGCCGTCACGCGCCCATCGCCATGAGCTGGCTGGACGAGGGGCCCGGCCTGCTCGAGGGGCTTCCCGCCCATGCGCGCGACGCGATGATCGGACTGCTTCTGGCCGCCGCGCGCGGCATCGCCCCTGCCTTTGCCGAGATCGCCCGCCGCGCGGTGGCCGTTACCGAGATCATGGCCGAAGACGCTTCGGTCGTGCTGGAGGTCGCCGCATCCCTGCACGGCGAAGCGGCCGAAGAAGTCCTCGACTTCCTGCGCGATACGCCCAGGCTGCTCTCGCAGAAATACCCGCCGCATCTCGATCCCTGGATCGAGGGGCACAAGACCTGCCTGCAGGCGGCGCGCGCACTCACCAAAGAGAATCCGAAAGCCGCCAAGGCCCTGCTGCAGGCCATTCCGGAGCTGCGCCGCCTGGCGCGCCCCGAAGAGCTGCCGCGCTGGATCGAGGAAGGAACGCGCAGCAGCAAGGACGATCCCGGAAAGGCGCAGGCCTGGTTCGCGCTGTCCTCGAAGGCCTCGCGCGCGCAGCTCCACGCCTATGCCGAGGGACTGCCCTTTGCCGAGGTCGCGCGCTCGCTCTCCTTGTTCGCGCACGGGCTCATCGGCGAGCGCATCGACATCGGCGTGCTCACCCACGAGGACCAGGTCGCCCTGCAGCACTACGCCGACCGGCCGCTTCCCACCACGGACGGGCGGAAGATTTTCCTGCCCGAACTGATCTGGGGATACGGTTCGCGCGAGGCCAACCGCCGCGCCGCGCGCATGGCCACGGCGCACCAGGCCGGGCACTTCGAATTCGGAACTTTCGAGTTCAGCACCGAGCGACTGGCCAAAAAGCGCAGCGCCCTCATGGAGCTCTCGCGCTACCTGCCGGATGAAGACCAGGGCACGAGCCTCGCGGCGTTCTTTTCAAAATTCCCGATGCAACTGCTCGCCCGCGATTTATTCACGATCTTCGAGGGCTACCGCGTCGACATGCAGCTCCGGCATCGCTACGCCGGACTGGTTGCAGAAGTGGACTGGCTCTGGGGCGTGGAGCTCGCGCGGCGCCCCGCGCTGCTCGACGCCCTCGGGCGCGGCGGGCCGCTCTCGCTGCTGTGCGAGCTGCTCATCCGCCGCACCCTTGGCGAGGACACCTTGCCCGAGGAGCTCCGCTACGAAGAAGCCGACGGCGGCTGGAACGTCAGCGAGGAAGCGCGCGCGTGGAACTACGTGCAGCTCGACCTCGCCCAGCTCTGGGACGACGTGGGCGCGTTCACCCAGTCATTGAAGCGCGATGGCGCCACCGTCGAGGACGCCGCGCTGCGAACCGCCGAGCTCTATCACCTGAGCAGCCTGTTCATGGGCACGGGCGTGGGAGAAGGCTCGCGTCTGCTCTCGGAACTGCTCGCTGAAGAACCCGATGCCGACGCCGTGCGCGCTTCCAAGGAAGGCACGGGCGAGATTTCCCAGGAAATTGCCGACGCCTACGACGGCACCGAGCCCATTCTCCATCGCGGCGAGGTCGATCCCGCCCAGGTGCAGGAGACAATGGGCGATGAGCAGACCATCGAGTCCATCGAGCGCGCCGAGTCGGCCTTCAACGACATGACACCCGAGGAGTTCGCCGCGTTTTTGGAGGCCCATCCTGAGATCGTCGAGGCCTTCGGCCCCGAGGATCCTGCCGGCGCGGTGCTCACCGGATTCCTGCCAAGCGACGCGCCCAAGGAAAAGGAAAACACCGACCCGCTCGAAGAGCGCCGCAATGCCGCGCTCGAAGCGGGCAAGGCGCTCGAGGACCTGAAGCGCCGCCTCCAGCGCAAGCTCGGCATCGACCAGAACGCCGGGCGCGAAGAGACCTTCATCTACGACGAGTGGGACCACACCATCGGCGACTACCGTGCGAGTTGGTGCACCGTGCATGAGCAGCCCGGGCGCGAGGAAGACCCCGCGACGATGGAAACCGTGCTGGCCGAGTCGGCGCAGATCATCCGCGGCGTCATCCGCCAGTTCGAGCGGATTCGCCCCGAGCAACTTCGTATCGAGCGCAACCAGCCCGACGGTGAAGAAATCGATCTCAACGCCGTGATCGAAGCCAAGGCTGACCGCCGCACGGGGCAGCCATGGCCCGACCGCCTCTACACGCGCCGCGTGAAGGTGGACCGCGACGTGGCGACGCTGCTGCTCGTGGACATGAGCGCTTCAACGGGCGAGCGCGTCGTCGACTACGAAAAGCAGGCCAGCCAGCAGCGACCCGATGATGCCCCCGAACCCGACGACCACGGCGACGTGGACCCGCGCGTGTGGTGGGACCGCGATCTCGAAACCAGCGCCCGTGCGCCCGCACTGGGCGCCGACCGCGAGCGCACGGTGCTCGACATCGAGCGCGAGGCCGTGCTCGTGATGAGCAAGGCACTCGAATACCTCGGCGACAACTACGCGATCTACGGCTTCTCGGGTCACGGTCGCGACAACGTGGACCTCTACCGGATCAAGGACTTCGAGGACACGCAGGAACACAAGGTGCTGCGCCGCATCGCTGGGATCCGCCCACGCCAGAGCACGCGCATGGGCGCGGCGATTCGCCATGCCCTCTGGCGGCTCTCCCACACGGAGGCGCGCTACAAGTCATTGGTGCTCATCTCGGACGGCTATCCCCAGGACACCGACTACGGCAACGACCGCCGCGACGAGACCTACGGGCTGCTCGATACCCGCGCGGCACTCACCGAGGCCGAACGCGCGGGCGTGCACCCCTTCTGCGTCACCGTCGACCGCGCGGGCTACGACTACCTGCGCAAGATGAGCCCCCACGAGAGCTACCTGGTCATCGACCACGTCATGGACCTGCCCCGCGTCCTGCCCCGGGTGTACCGGAAGATCACGCGGTAGGGGCGGGTTTCGGTCGCGGCTGTTCCGATCTCGGAAAGCGACCAGCCGCAGGCCACGCAGCAAGCGAAATGTTCCCCTAATTTCAGACACTTGACCAGGTCATATTCCGGCACGATTTGAGCATCGTCTTGCCTCTGCTGACCCTGGGCAAATGCAGTTGACAGCATATGAGGTAAAACGCATAATATGGCAACGATCATCGTAACGGAGGAATTCGAAAATTGGGCCCAAAGCCTCTCACGCGATGATCGCAAGGCGCTCGCACGCATTGTGGGTTTACTCGAAGCGCGGGGCATTACCCTCGGGTTCCCCTACTGCAGCGCACTCCGTGGCTCACGTGCAGGACTTCGGGAGCTGCGAGTTCAGGCGAAGGGCAAGCCGATTCGCGTAATCTATGCCTTCGACCCCAAACGCCAGGCCGTGCTGCTTTTGGGCGCGGACAAGACGGGCGAGAAACGGTTTTACCTGGAGAAAATTCGGGAAGCCGAAGCGCTCTGGCACACATATCTGGAGAACCTGAGCCATGCCGAAAAAAATTAAGACACGCCCCTGGCACTCGGTCCGCAAGGAGCTCCTCAACAAAGATGAGCTCCGCGAAATCGACGCACTCGTCAAACGGGATCTGATGGAGATGGATCTGCGTGCCCTTCGCGAGCTGCTCGGTAAAACCCAGACAGAGCTCGCGGAACTGGCAGAGATGACCCAGTCGGAAATTTCCCGCATGGAACGCCGCAGCGACCACCGACTCTCCACCCTGCGCCGTGTGGTGGAATCCCTCGGCGGGGAACTCGAAGTCATCGCCAACTTCGGCGATAAAAGCATCCGCCTCCACGGGGCGGACTGAACCCCTTTCAGATCAAACTTGCCAAATCCCCCCATTGGGGGAACCCTTGAGGCGTCTGACTTCGGAGGAACACCATGGGCAGCGAAAATCGACGGGCGCGGCGCTATGCCGCCGAGCTGGAAGTGCGCTACGAGCGCGCATCGGATTTCGTGCGCGAATATACGGAGAACGTCTCCCACGGCGGGATCTTCGTGCGCACCGAGCAACCGCTTCGCACCGGCGACCTGGTGAAGATGCACATCATGCTGCCCGGGGAAGAAACGCCGCTCGTCATCGAGGGGAGCGTCACCCACAGCCGTCCCCAGCCCAACGGGCTTCCCGCCGGCATGGGCGTGGAATTCATCGCCTACAACGCCGAAGACGTCGACCGCCTGCAGGCCTTCATCGCAAGGATTGCGGAAACCGAATAGTCAGCGCTTTTTTGCCACGTAGAGCCACGCGGGCCAGGGCAGTCGTTCGATATCGATGACTTCAAAGCCGGCCTGTTCCAGCGCGCGGCGCTGCACCTGCGGGGCGCGGTAGACCGCGTCGGTGGGGCCGGGGTTGATTTCGCGAAGGCCCGGCACGAAACGAAGCGGCCCGTTGCCAAGGCTCGCCATGATCAGCACGCCGCCGGGTTTGAGCACCCGGTGAATCTCGCTGAGCGCCCGATCGAACTCCACATAGAAATGCGAACTGATGGTGTTGGTCACCACGTCGAAGCGATCATTCTCGAACGGCATCTCGTAAACGCTCGCCTCGACGAGTTCGACGTCGGTGTTACCGAA
>JAGRBM010000218.1 GCA_020434085.1 Chrysiogenia bacterium
CTGCGCCGCGCGCTGGCCAAAAACCCGGCCACCCCGCACGGTCACCGCGCGCGGATCATCTCCGAAATGACCGCCTACGAGCTGCGCGAAGTGCTCATCGATTGTTCCTCCCACCGGCACATCGTCGTGATGGTGGAAGAAGAACTCGATTCGCGCCCGGGCGACGGGCGCAGCAAACCCAAGCGCCCCATGTCGCGAGAAGAAATCGAAGCCGCGCTCAAGGATCTCAAGAAGCGCCGCAAGCCCGCGCGGAAGAAAAGCGCCGCGGACATTCGCGGCGCCAGCGCCGACGAGCTTCCCCGGCCCCAAAGCGAGGAGGAACAGCCATGCGAAGAGTCCTGATACTTGGCGCGGCGCTGCTGCTCGCACTGCCGGCGCTTGCGCGCGCCCTCGAAGCGAGCGTCGTCGTTGTCGAATCCACGGCGCCGCTCAAGAGCTGGAACAAGAGCGCGAAAGCGCGCCTGCCGGCCGGGGAGCTCGAAGCCGCCACGCCGGGCCATGAGATCTATTTCGCGTTCGCAACGCGCGGGCTGCTGCGCGGCAAGGACGGCAAGTGCCACGCCTGGGTCGACTTCGAGGTGCGCGCCCCCACGGGCGAGCTGCTGATGCGCCACCGCAAGTGGCCCGAGCTGCGCCGGAAGATTCACCCCGAGGACATCGGCAAGTGGTCGCTGCTGCTCCCGCCGCTGGACCTGACCTTCGGCGTGGGTGACCCCGCAGGCGACTGGGTCATCAGCGGCACCCTCTACGACGCCGTCGCCGAGCAGAGCATCCCCTTCGAGCGCAAGCTGAAGCTCATTCAAAGTGAATCCCGCTAAGTTGCCGCCCCCGCGCGGGTCGGTCATCTTTCGGGGCCTCAACTCCAAAGTTTTCCTAAGGAGCCTCCCATGTTTCCCTCGATGCACGATGATCCGCGCTATTTCACCGAAGAGCACCGGGCCTTTCGCGAGCAGCTTCGCAAGTTCGTAGAGAGCGAACTGGTTCCCCATGCCGAGGAATGGGAAGCGGCCGGGATGTTCCCCAGCGAGGTATTCCGCGAGCTCGGAAAGCGCGGCTTCCTGGGCGGCGGTTATCCGTTGGAGCACGGCGGCAGCGGCGGCGACTACTTCTTTACCTGCGTGCTGGCCGAGGAAATGGCGCGCTGTCGTTCGGGCGGCGTCACCATGGGCACGCTCGCCCATAGCGAGTTCGGGCTGCGCATCGTCTCGGACCTGGGAACGCCCGATCAGATCGAGGAAATCGTCAAGCCCTGCCTGGCCGGTGAGAAGATCGCCGCCATCTGCGTTTCCGAGCCCGATGCCGGATCCAACGTGGCGGGCGCGCAGACCTATGCCCGGCGCGATGGCGACGACTACGTCGTCAGCGGCTCGAAGATCTACATTACGAATGGCACCCGCGCCGATTATCTGACCATGGCGGTGAAGACGACCGAAGAAGGCGGCCACCACGGCATGAGCTTCATCTGCTTCCCCACCAAACTCGATGGCAAACCCACGCCGGGATTCGAGGTCTCCAAGTCGCTCAAGAAGCTGGGCATGAAGAGCTCGGACACCGCCCTGCTCTCCTTCGATGAGTGCCGCATCCCCAGGCGCTACCTGCTGGGCGAAGAGAACAAGGGCTTCTACTACATCATGCGCAACTTCCAGGGAGAGCGCCTGATCGCCGCGCAGATGAGCAACATGCGCGCGCGTCGCGCCATGGAAGATACCTGGCGCTACATGGGCGAGCGCAAAATCTTCGGCCGCTACCAGCGCGAGTTCCAGGAGCTGCGCCACTGGATGGCCGACATGCTCGCCCACCTGCTGGGCATGGAAGCCTTCACCTACGAAGTGACCAAGCGCTACATCGAGGAGAAAGACCCGCCGAGCAAGGTGGTCTCCATGGTGAAGTACTACTCCACCGAGCTCTCCCACCACATTACCGACCGCTGTCTGCAGATCCACGGCGGCATGGGCTACATGGACGAGACGCCGATCTCGCGCGCGTGGCGCGACGGCCGCCTCTCCACCATCGGCGGCGGCGCCAGCGAGGTGATGAAGGAAGTCATCGTCAAGGACATCGTGCGCGAAGGCGGCGGCACCGAAGACAACTCCCTCTACAGTCCCGAAGAGATCGAGCTCAAGAACCAGGCGACACGCTTCATCCGCGAGAAGATCATGCCGCGCATCGAGGAATGGGAGAGCAAGGGCGAGATGCCCAAAAGCGTCTTCCAGGAATTCGGCGAGCAGGGCTACCTGGGCATTCGCTTTGACGAGCAATCCGGCGGCGCGATCATAACCGAGCCCGGCTTG